>PERF01000070.1 GCA_002928495.1 Methylobacter sp.
GACATCCACCTTCAAATTTCGGCTCTGTGCCTTGTATGCGGATTAAATCTTGACGCAAATTAAAAATACAGGCGACATAGAACTCAAGAGAATAGTCTTTTAATCAGGCGATATCCTAAAGCCAGAAAATCAAGTCTTATATTCTTTTGAATGGGATAGTGTTGTCCCTGATAACGCTTCTTCAGGAGATAACTCGATGTGCCCACTTGATGCGCCTGATTATTACCTGTTTAACGATAGACCACTGGCTCTGGAGTTTTCATCCCGTTCATAAAGTCCGGTCAATTCAACGACAACAAGAAGCCCTGATGTGTGATAACTATCTGTTTTCATCCCGTTCATAAAGTCCGGTCAATTCAACTGCATCAGAGAAGACTTTGTTGATGAGAACATTGCGGTTTTCATCCCGTTCATAAAGTCCGGTCAATTCAACCTTCTAAAAGAGTAGGCAAGGCGGAAAGGGTTAAGTTTTCATCCCGTTCATAAAGTCCGGTCAATTCAACGAAAAATAAGCGGTTTTAATTACAAGAAAGGGGCGGTTTTCATCCCGTTCATAAAGTCCGGTCAATTCAACAGTACCCTTACAAGCCCTTGAATCGCATGGCCAAAAAAGGCCATTTTCGGCGCACTTGCAATTTTAGCCACTCCCATACTCGCACCTATTCGCTAAAATAAGCTATTTTCTTTTAAAATCAACCTTCTGCGCGGCTAACAACAATCATAGTGCGTTAGTTTATCCAGCGCTTCAATCAACTTCAACCAAATCATAGCGCGTTCAGCAATTTCGGACAATCCAGCACGTGGTTGAGAGAAATCCTAAAATAAATGGAAATCCGCGTTGATGCTTAACTCGCCACTACCGTCAATTAGGATTCCGTTTACATCCTTTCCGCATAACGGGTAATAACGGAGATTGTCGCAACTGGGATCAATCAGCTCCGCCAGCATTTGTTTTAACGAGCCAAGTTCAGTTGCATCTAAATGGCACTCGAAAACGCTACACTGCACGCGGGTTCCGAAGTTCTGCAAGCATTCTGCGACCTTGCGCAAACGCCGCGCATCGGTAATATCGAAACACACCACATAAAGCTGGCTCATAGCAGAAAATAATCGGTATCCGCCGGACGGCCGCTAATGCCAACGAAGTCGATAGCCGAATGGCACCAAACGCATAGTGGATACCAACGAATGCTGTCGCCCTCTTCGAGATAATCCTGTAAGCAGTTGCGTAATTCATTCAATTGGCGGCGGCTCAGTTCACACTCAAAAACACTGTATTGAACCCTGTTTCCATGATCAGACAATGTTTTATGAATCAGTCTTCGCCGACGGTTGTCCGATACATCGTAAGCTACCATCCAGCGTTGCCGGCGATTAAGGTTATTTTGTTCTGAATCGATCATCGGAATAAAACCGGCCGATACGCAGCCGTGTTACCGCGCACGACCGCAGCCAAGTGATCAATCTGGTGCTGTATACAACGCCTATAATCCATTTCCAAACCGTTGGCCGGATGCTTAACGCGGGTGTTGAATTTAGCTTCTAACAAACCGACGAATAACTTTCGCGCTTCAGGGTTTAATAAACAGGCATCGCCGGGTTGTTGCGGCATTATAAAATCGGTAGGCTCCAACTTATGGTTTAGCGCGATGTTAAAAACGACTGCGTCAACAATGATCGCACGGAACTCTTCCATCATATCGGACGCCAGGGCTGGATGGCCAGGGCGTAAAGGGTGTAAATAGCCAACGTGCGGATTGAGCCCTCTGGCCCGTAATAAAGAATACACATTGTAATAGAGTAAGGTATAGCCAAAAGACAGCATGGCGTTAACCGGATCAACCGGTGGATTTTTATTACGTCCGTTAAACTGCCAATCCGCATCCAATACACGGGCAAAAGCCTGAAAATATTGGCGTGCAGCGCTGCCCTCGTAGCCGCGTAACTGCTCTAACTGTTCTACTTTGCCGATCGAGTCAATAGCCCCAGCCAGCTGGCCTGCAGCGGTCTTCAATATCGGCGCTTCACGGTGGCGGGCAAAACGCTGTAATAATACCCGGCTATTATGCAACTTACCGTGCAAGATAGCGGCAGATAATTCTAAGCAAAACGGGTTATCAGCCGCTCGTAAAAATTGCTGGCGATGCAAGAGCACAGGCTCGGTATCAAAAGAGTCTATCACTCCGAAATAGCGCCCTTGGCCGGACAGAAGGAAAATCGGAATGCGTTTTTGCAAGCTGTATTGCATCGCTTGAGTACTGATCTGAACATTACCGAATACCATGATTTGATCCACATGGATTGCAGGTACGGCGTGTTGTTCTTCATCTTGGTAATGAATCACAAAGCGTTCGGAATGCTTGCCTAAGACGGCACCATGCTTGAGCAAATACAAAGTTTTTAACTTGGGGTCGTAACGCGAAGCCTCGCTTTCACTCGTAGCCACTGCATCAAACACATCTGTCGGTTGCGATTCAAACGGCTCTTGAGCAGGCTGAGTATTTATGAATTGACCGGGTTTAATGCCAGCCTCAAGAAAGGCTTGTTGCATGCTAGACAGAATATCAACATTGGGGGTAATGGCCAAAGACTCCGGGTCTGAATCAACTGTTTGCGGGTCGACAAGCAAAGGTACTGAATCAGGCGGGTATTGGCTTTTAAAGACCAATGAGCGAATAAATTCCACCCCTAAAAACCGAAAGCCACGGTTGAAATTGGTAATGCCGGTTTTTTTGCCGTGAAAACACAAACGTAGCTCCGCCAAAACCTCCTCGGTGAGCTGCAAAGCTTGTTGCGCTTGTTGTTCGTTACAACATAGAACCACGAAGTCGTCGGCATAGCGGATTAGACGGTAATCGTGCTCCAGCAATACTTCATCCAAGCGATCCAAATACAAGTTGGCCAATAGAGGCGAAAGTGGCGAACCCTGCGGCAACCCCTTCGCCAGGGTAAAATACTGGCCGTTGTCAAACACGTCCGCTGTCAGCCAAGCGCCTATCAAACGGCGAATATCGGCATCAACAACTAACCCTTGTATTTGCTGCATCAACACCGCGTGATCAACCTGGTCGAAAAAGGTACGGATGTCGGCATCCACTACCCACTGATAACCTTGATCGCGTAACGCTTCTATACGTGCCACCGCTTGCTCGACCGAGCGCCCGGATCGGTAAGCAAAGCTGGCGTCTTCGAATTCGGCTTCGAATAAGGGCGTCAATACCAAACAAACCGCCGTTTGCAGCACCCGGTCACGCACGCAGGGAATCGATAAAGACCGCTTGGAGCCGTCCGGTTTAGGCATGGCCACCCGTAACAAAGGCTTGGGATGGTACAAGCCGTAACGCACCTCGTCGGCCAAAGTGTCCAGATTAACTTGCAAGCGTTCCGAAAACATGGCCAGTGTTTCACCATCAACACCGGCACACCCTTGGTTCTCTGCAGTTTTCAACCAGGCCGAATAAAGGTTAAGTGCTGATAGGGCGTCAGCTATTGTCGGCATGGCGTTAATGGATTTGTTTATCCCGTTCATTTCGTCCGGTCAATTCACTAAACTCCATCGAGAAGATGGCCCTGCTATTGAATTTTCATCCCGTTCACAAAGTCCGGTCATCTCAACTGAGATTGGTCGGTATGATGACGAAACCCAACACGTTTTCATCCCGTTCACAAAGTCCGGTCATCTCAACGGAACACCTCTTGCAACAGGCGTAATAGAGGATTTGTTTTCATCCCGTTCACAAAGTCCGGTCATCTCAACTTTATGACACAGGCAGAGCGTAGGGCGCTAATACGTTTTCATCCCGTTCACAAAGTCCGGTCATCTCAACTTTCCCCCCCCCAACCGGTATTAACGGTTGTAGGTTTTCATCCCGTTCACAAAGTCCGGTCATCTCAACGTCAGTTACAACCGCAACCTGTACAGGTTGACCCAGAAGTTTTCATCCCGTTCACAAAGTCCGGTCATCTCAACAGAATTAGCTCGGTTATAGAGTGTAAAAAAATTCTGTTTTCATCCCGTTCACAAAGTCCGGTCATCTTAACAAATGCCATGCAATTAATGGGTATGGTCATTCTATGTTTTCATCCCGTTCACAAAGTCCGGTCATCTCAACTTTGGACGGACTCCAGCTCCTCGTGATAGCTGTCGGTTTTCATCCCGTTCACAAAGTCCGGTCATCTCAACATTAAATACTGCATAGCCCAAGAATATAGAGGATGTTTTCATCCCGTTCACAAAGTCCGGTCATCTCAACTGTACCCTTACAAGCTCTTGAATTGCAAAGCCTAAAAAGCTAGTTTGCGGCGCACTGGTGGTTTTGCTTACTCCCATCCATATACCTATCGGCAAATACGGGTTATTTTCTTTTGAAATCAATCTTCTGCGCAACTAACGGCAGTTCTAATGCCATACCCTTTGCGTTTCGATCAACTTCAGCCGGATCATAGCGCGTTCGGCGATTAAGAACAATCCAGACTTGTAACGCATTTAGATGGCTTCAAGCGTATTTGTCAAAATTCCTCGACCCCCCCTTAAGTCTTTCCGATGCCCGTGATTTAATGGCTATCAGTGTCTCGTTACCTATACGGTACAATCGCCAATAAGCTTGCGGCGAGCCGATCTTTCAGAACCGGAGCGTATAGCTTGTGCCTTATCCATTCAAGCAGGTTAAAACGGGTTGTGATCGAATATCATCACATCACCGGTAACCGGTGAGCGGTAATGCAGCGAGCAAGCTTTGCCATGCAAAGCATGGGCTATGCATAAATATAGCCATACCGGCGCTTTGCCGGTCAAGGTTATACGATTGCCTTCGCCGGCTTGCGCCAACGCCTGTGCCTCATAGTTTGCCAACTGGCTTAATTTGGCGTTTTCAGATCCATGGTAAAGTTCTGCCAAGTCAATCACCCTAGCCGCGTCAGTCATTAATGGCACCCCAACTTTCGTAACCGCCATGTTTTGATTGTTGATAAATTACTGAGGGGCGATGATTCGCCAATACGCAACCGACAACAATTGCCAGTGCCAGCGGGCCTCTGATAAAGATAAGGTATTGAGTGACCCCTTTAGATTGTAATTTACCCACCGATTGGCGAAGCCTCCGATTAATATCGATCATGTCATTCGGGGTTAGTTCTTTAAATTCCAGGATTTCGATTTCGGTCGTGGTTTGTTTATCTTTGAATTGGGGTTGCTGCCACAGCCAGTTTTCCACTTGCGAATGAATGCTTTCGCCGCCGGCGCGGATGGAATCGATAATTAATACGCCGGGCTTATCGCCGGGTGTTTTTCTTATATTATCCAGAAGTTTTTTTCGCTTCCTTTTTATATGCCCTAATATCCACGCCGAATAGATGATGGGGATGAAGGAAAGAATTCCCAGGATTTGGCTGGATTGATCAATTACTATCCAAAAATTGTCCATCGTTATTTTCTACCTTTGTTAAGAATAGTTTTTCAAAGTTATTTAAACAGTCCGAAGTTATTCTTTTAGTTCGGCTACGGCACGATTTGAATCAGTTGGTAACGGTTACCGTTGGCTTTGACTTTGACGGTTTTTTTCAGCGTGTTACTTTGCAATCTTTTTTTATCGGCTTTGGATAAGCTAGCAATAAAGCTGTTTAATTCTTCGTATTTGCATGTCGCTCTTTTGCCTTGGCAGACCGCTTCGATTACCCGGCCCAAACCCGCTCTAGTGTAGCTGCCGATAATGGCAGCTGGCCATTCCAGGGTTTCTTGTATAAGCGATTTGCTAGGCCGGAAGAAACCGTAACCGCTAGCCGTTTTTGCACCCAGCCCCCGGTTAGCCAGTGTTTGAGCTAACAAACCAATGGCAAAATCCGCCCAATCCTCAGCGCCTTCCAACGAAAATAAAAAACTGCCTTGAATAGCGATTTGCGGATTAGGATTAGGCGAGTCGAAATCGGTGGCTGCGATTTGGCCCTGGCTGACGTAGTATTCGGCATGATGCACGGTAACCACTTCTTCTACTAGCGGTTTTTTACCTTGCGGTATCCACCAGGCATCGTTGTAAACTAGGTAACCGGCATCGCCGCTGTCGCCGCGTTTATCTGTATCAGCCTCTCGTCCGAACAAAATATGAAAAGTTTCACGCGCGTCCGTTGCCATGCTAGAGTTGCCGGTTTTTTCATTGACGTCGGCATAGTCCGCTAAATAGGCCTGGCGCAACACGCCTTTGACGGCGGAACCGGGTATAAACGGGACGCCATAGGTGTGGTGCAAGGTTACGGCCGACTCCAAGGGATTGGCTTCACCCAGGCCCAAATAGAGGCGGCCGTCTATATCACCGACCCAGGTTTTAGAGGTTTCGCCGGCATCTTGCAAGATGGCTAACCAACGCTCAAAAGCTAATGGGTAAGCGTTGCCCGGTTGTTGCCGGGTTAATTGTGCGTAAAACTTATTTTTGGCATCGGCGTGCTTAGTATTTTCGCTATGCCAGGTTTTGAAGCCCCGTTCCAACAGTAAACCGGCATGTTGGCAGGTTTCGTAGGCAACCTGGTAAGCGTCTCGCCGCATTTGCAATTCAGTCATCGGTATCTCCGGCTTCCACCTTTAATAGACTCACGGCAAAACGCTTGTACCATACTGCCGCGTCTAAAACTCTTCGCGTTGCACGTTGATAATCCGCTAACGCCATCCGGTGTATCTGTTGCTGAAATGCGGCAAACTCTTGCGACTCTCCCGATACGATAATTGATAAATGCTTCAGAAAAGTCTGATAGGGCTTTTTGCCGGCGGCCGCCTTAATCGATACAAAAGCCACTGCCTGTGCAAGACCGCTACGCAAAACTAGAATCGGGAAACGATGGCATAACGCACCATATTGTTTGGTTTCATTTTCGCTCCAACCGTTAGATTCGTCTTGGCTTATCCGGCTAATATGTTCGTAGGCTAATTTTGAATGCTGCTGGGAACGGGTTTGCATCGCTATACCCCATCCGTAAAATCGGTCAGCCAACGTACTTGTCCACCGCCGACGCTGGCGTTACCGCCGATTTGCAAACGCTTTCCGTTTTCGGGCAGTAGCACAGCCAGTAACTGCTGCCGGTTTTTCACACAACCGCTTTTGCGTGGCCGGTCCACGGCAAGCAGACCCCATAAAATGGTTTCTGCCGGCAGGTATTCTTCGTACCACAAAGCACCCGGTTGCACCGTCCGGGTACCTTCTTGGATACGGATGCGGGCCCGGATTTCGGTGGCTGTCTCGGATAAAAAATCGAAAATATCGTCGGGCAAAATCACCAGGCGCTCTTGAAACAGGTTTTGCCAATCCGGTTGTTGAGGGAATAGCGTATTCGCAAAATGGGCGGCCCATGCCTCTGCGGATTGGCTCTCGTCTTGTACGATGTCCAAATCCTCTAAATACAGCTTTCCCTGGTCGGCCAATACGGTTTTCTTGGCGGTAATCGCTGTGTTTGCAAGTGAAACGGGTATTTCTATCTGTGTGTCGAGATCGCGGCGATAACGGCGTAAGATCATTGGGCAGGTCGCCCAGGCAAAAGTACCCAACCAGGAGCGTACCGGAAGACAGAGTAAATGGCTGTCGCCTACCGCCAACGCCCCAGCGTATTCGGAGGCGTTTTCGCCTGGCTCCGGCCCGAATAAGGCCAACAGATCATCCATGGCCCCGCTTTGGTGAGCGTGTGCGTTGCGCGCATGATCGCGTAACACGCCTTTTACCGCAGAACCCGGCACCAATGGAAGTAAAGTGGCTTTTTCGCGGGCAATAGGTAAATCGATCACACCACTCCCTTCGCCGATACCGACGTGAAGCGCGCTAAGCGCATGGAGGTAATAAAGTTGTTGCTGCATTGTTACTCCTGTTAAGGCGTCCAAACGCCGGGTATCGCCAAACCGTAACCGTCGTTCGCACGCCGGTCGGTAATTGGATGTAACCATAAGTTTTTCAGGGCGGCACTGTCACCCTGGATAATCTCGAACCAAAACACGGCACCGGCAGGTACCATGCGTTGGGCTGTGCGCATGCCCCGGCCACCGATGCGGGTTTTACTGTCCCAACTTTTTTGCATATCCCAGCTTGTGCCGGCTTGCCAACGTGGCATCGATATCGCTTTTAAGCCCACCGATAAGCCACCTATTTGTCCCGATAACGTTTCCGGATCGATAAAACCGGGTAAATAGCCGTGTTCGAATAGGGCTGGGGTTACTAAAATCAAGCGAAAACCCTGGCAGTTGGCTAATGCATTCGCTAATGAATCCGGACACTGCGGCCAGGTACCTTGTCGGTTGAGAATTTGACTGAGTCTGGCTTCGCCGCCGACTGTGCGATAGCTATCCGGCATGTCGGCACTGAATCGCATGAGTAAACCATAATGAGGCTGCGCCCAACCCCAGCTTGTGCTGTTTTGTTTGGGTAAACGGCGTTCGGCAAAATGCAGGCCCGCCGTCTGGAATAAGTGCGCAATTTTGTTGGTTTGGGTTTGCGAATCGATGGCAACATGGGTGCGTATGGCTTTAGGTAGTGCGGAAACCCCTTGTTGATCCAGCGGTTGTGGAAGGCTTGTATCGTCTTCAAGCCAAGTCGTCATCCGTTCAAAGTACCAGAAGGCAGGCGGGTTAGATATAGGCTTTGAATTATTGTCGCCTTGTAAAAACACCGGCATCAAGCCCGAATGGGGCAGGTCGGTACCTTCCTTGTCATGAACTAACGCTTCGGGCTTTAGACGGAAAACTGACAGCGTTGGCGTTGGCGTTGGTTTATAGTTTATTGGCGATAAACACACGGCATCGGCAGGTGCGGGTAATAGAATTTGAAGTTGACCCGCATTTATCTCGGCCAATAACGGGCCCTGTACTTGATGCGCTAACAGCTGGATTTTTCCGTCTTCATTGTAGCTAAAATCCGGTTGGCTTTCTGCCCACGCGGTACGCATAGCACCTGCCAGAGTGCTAGGCCTTGGAAAGGGCAAAGTGTCGGCCAAACCGGCTTCGGCTCCGAAATTACGCCCGTCCCTTAACATCAAAGGGGCTTTGGGGACGATTAAATAATCATGCATGGGCGCTGTCTCTATTCGGGAGGTTTGCCGTCAAATAACAAGCTTTGGCTAGATGCCGGGTGAGTATGAGTTCGTCGGCCAGGCGCCTCATGCCTATTTGACCGGCTCGACTACAAATCGCTTGGGCTAGATCATCATTAATCGGCTTATCACCAGGTGTTCGTTTGCGCTGCAAAAGCCGGGCGGTTTCTGCTGTTATCAAGGGGCTGTAGTTATCTTCGTTTTCCGCCCAGGCCAAAGCCAACGATAATTCACGTAATTGATATCCAAATCTGCTGGGTAATAAATCCGTCTGATGGGCTTGTATCCAATTCCGCAATAGCACGTCTGCCGGTATCACGTTATCCCAGCGTTCGCGAAAGCCGATCTCGGCCCCCGAACGCGGTTGCACTAAAATGGCTAAGGCATTTTTGCGGTTTGCCGTTACCTGGATTTGATTACCTTTGGCTAAACTTTCCGCCCTGCGGGCTACATCCAGTTGTTCGCCCATCGGCATTAAAAAATGACAAATGCCAATACCCACGCTTAAGGTGGGCTGAATGTCTGCTTTGAAATTATTAACGATTAACGATTGTTTAAAGTCATCTGCTAGCTGTTTGGCACACTGAATGGCTTGGTCGACCGGCAATATCGCTAAAACGTCATCACCTCCCGCATAGATGCAGTGGCCTCGAAATGTACGTACCGTTTCCGGTGCCCGCGTGGCAAACTTTGCTAGCTGCGCCGAAATCGTTTGATGCGACTCAATGGTTGCCATACTGTCCAGCAATTCCCCCATTCTGTCGCCGTCGGCAACCAATATAGCCACGTAAGGGTTAGGCGGTGGTAGTGTATTAAACGGTTTAGAGGCGAGGATTTTAGCTATTTTAGTGAGCTGAAGCTGGGCATTGGTTATATCGCGTTTAACTTTTTCATCGGCACCTTGAGATAACCGGTTCAGGCTGTCCGTTTCTGCCTGACGCCTGAAGTCATACAGTAGCTGGCCGTCATAAGGAAAAAATTGATAGATGTTGTTATTGCCTTTGACTCGACTCACTAAACCCAGGTTTGTGGCATTTAAATCGTTGAACGCCTGGAGCAAACTGTCATAGACCTCAACGAACTGGTTCTTGAATTCGATATCTGACAGGCACAGTTGGTCAACATACCTTAACCATGGGTCAATAGCTAAGCGCGACAGCGGTGTAAATTGATCGCTATTACCGCCGACCCGTTTGACCACGCCACAGCAATCCAATTGCTCGCCATCGCTTAACCCCAGTTGGCGTTTAATCCAAGGTTTGGTTTCCAAGGGCAGTACCGATTCGCGCAAGCCGTCCAGCGATGATTTAGGTATGCCATCCCCAACTACACGGTTCTGCACAAAATTGCGCGTATTTTTACGGGCGTTCAACAATTTTTCCAAGCGTTTTCGGCCTTTCTGCTCGTTGCTTTGGGCGCCATAATCCGAAAGCTGTTCAAGTGCTACCCAGGCGGCAAAGAACTCCAACACATCATCAATCTGGTGTTGCCAAACCGTATCGTTGAGAACTAGTTTCTGGTTAATTTGGCCAGCCAATTCCCGCCATCGATTTTGGGCAGCGTTTTTGGCAGCAGCGATTAATTCACCAGGTTGGCCCGTGGCTATTAGCAAGAGCTTATTGCCCACATTAGCGCAGCTATCGATAGTAAGGTCAGATTCCGGCGACGGAAAGATCAACGTGGCCCCGGCAGTTTTAAAACTTAAAGCCGCCGCTTTGGAAACCTCGGACAGTAAATATGACCCGAACCACAAATCCCGCGTGCGTCGGGCTGCCGCTATAAAATCCTGTACCGGGCCTATAGATAAGGTAACCAGGTAAGCTTGGTTCATTAGTCTTTTCCATCGAAATAGTTCATAAACGCCGTTAACGCATCGCAGTCATTTCCATCCTTTGCTTTCTGTCCACCGCAAGGGATTGCATAAACCAATGGTTTAATGTCTCGTGCAAGTTCTTGTTGTTGGTTTTTATCCTTCGGCCACCAAGGATTTTTTTCGGTCCGCCCTCGGGTGGCTAATTGCTCAAATCGGGATTGATGATGCAGTTTGTAATCGATAAATTTCAATTTAACACTTAAATTTTCCAGGTGTTCATGGGGCAGTAATAAAGCAATCGCGCGGTATTGCTCATCGCCCAGATACTGGGCTTTCACAATGAGAGGGCTCGCCATGCGTTCAAGGTCGCCTGCCGGGGTTAGTTCGGATTTTGGCGGTTCGTCTTTACTTTCCGGAACGTTAAAGTCGAAAATGATAGGTAAGCCAAATGCCGCACGTGGAAACGTACCTGACCGATTGACAGGCGGATGATAGCCGTTCGCGGTATTGCCGGTAATCAAACGAATCGAATCAGGCTCGGGCCAGAAACTTCTACCCGGCTGTTTTCCATTACCCGGCTGACGCGCGATATTGCGACCTTGTCTGAAGGTTTCCAGTTTTATGATAGCGTTCTGCCACGCCTCAGTCGCGTTATCGGTCTGTGTTAAGGTTTTTAATTGCGCCCCAAAGCTTTCGACACACCGGTTCGTTAGCGGCTCTACGCCGGATACTGCGATTGAACCCAGGCCACGGCGGGTTCTTGCCCCAAGTCCGCCGAAATTTGCCCACCAACGCACCGCTTCCAACACCGAATGCCAATCAGCATCGGATAACGGCGAGCGTATCTCTTGAATTTTGAGTTCAAACTTTAGATTTCTCAGGATGACATTGGCCGGTTCATCTTCAGGTGTTTTACGTTCGCTAGGATTTTTACCTTTGCCTGAAAATAAGGCATAAGCGGGAATGCCGTGCGAAAATTTCAAATCGTATTTTGGTTTTCCGGATTCAGAGTTTTTTCTTTCTGTGTACTCGCAACAAGGCTTTATATCCGGCTTGCTGACCTGCTTTAGATAAATGCCGATAGCACTTGAAACATCTTTGTTTTTGTCTCCCAAGCCGCCCCAAAGTGTTCTTTCCTTTTCGAAAAGCAGCTGGCCCGATAAGGGGTTATCTTGGCGGTGGCTTGCTAAAAAGCGCCACCAATAACGCAATTTTCCACGAATGGCAGTGGGCCGAATGGGTAAGTTTCTATCGGTTTCTCCCGCTTTGACACCGCCTCCATATATCGGGGTTATGGTGGTTACTTCATAGGTCGCCACTCTTTTTTCAGTGCGGTTCGGAGGTTTTATCGGTTCTTTAAATTGAAGTGCCGGTTTGCGAACATTCATGTGCATCCTCGTATTCGATTGAATATTTACCCAGCCCAAAACTGGTTTTACCGCCAATATGTGCCCATTCACCCAGTTGTAATGCCGGTATGAAAGCTTGCAGGTCGCCGTGGTAACAAATGTTCCCTAGCAGTCCGCCAAACTTCATCCATTCGTTTTGCGTACCCGAATAGCGATCCCAATCGTCCCAATATAAGGTTGACGCTGTCGTTATAATCCGTTCAGCAGCGCGTAACGCATCCCGATAACCGTCTTCATCGATAACCTGATAGTTTCCGCAAGTTTGTTGTAAGGTTTTTAATCTGCCGAAAACCCGCGAAACGAGCCGTTCAAAAGAAGGTGCAGCCGTGTGCAATCTATTATCGGCTTTTATACGTAAGCGCGTTATAAATGATAACTTGATAGCTTGGGAGGAGAAATTTGCTTTGTTGAAAGAAAAACTGGATTCACTGACATGGTGAATCCGATATTTGCCACGGCTATAACCTAGACCCATTTCAAGTCCGAGGAATTCAATAGCTGCCAAAGCAATGGACGTGTGTCTTGCCGCTCGGCCAAACAATACTAACTCGACGTGAAATTTATCGCCTGCTTGATAAGTTTGCTTTTCGTCCAATGGCGGTAAAATCACGAATGGTTTTGGCAGTTCGTTTCCATCATTTGATTTTGGCTGGTAAAAATAAGCAAACCACGTAGGAGAAATACGATTCAGCGCATGCCCAAATCCGCCATGAAAGGTTGAACCCTTATAACTTGGTAGATGGATAGGTTCGAAAGCTTCTAATGTAAAACTCAAGCGAATAATTTCTAAAGAAAATCCTTCCAAACTAATTCCCTATAGTATTAGCCGGAGCCGAAACTTCGCAAATTGCGGAGAACATCTTTATGGGAATTCCCTTTCGTTATCATATTAAGGATTAGGCATTTGAACACCTAAGAGTCAATCAGTGACTGATATACAAGCTATATTTTAAGCTGTGGTCTAGATTCTAACGGATCACTTAGGAGCTGACAACGTTTATAAAAACTTAGTTTTGCAATTAACTTTGATATAAGTAAAAAAGCTTAACTGTTTTAAAAACATAGGTTTATCTTAAGAGTTTGAACTGACACATTAACTTTATGTTGCCGCCAATTGAGCTTACAGAACCTGAGCGCCTGACTTTGCAAGAGCTTGCCGACCACCACCCCTATGCTGATTTTCGCCGCCGCGCCCTGTACTTTGGCGCAGATTGACCAAGCGTTACGCGAACGCCACCCGGACGCCCCGCCGTTCAGCCTGGATTGCCTGGCCAATGGGCTGAAAAAA
>PERF01000071.1 GCA_002928495.1 Methylobacter sp.
AAGTGTTCGACAAAAACTACTACGCCAAAAACCGGCCGGTCTGGGGCGGCACCGATTACGCCAAGCAACTGGGCGATGTCGGTTTGCTGGAACCGGACTTGCTACGCATCATGGCATTCTGCCTATTGATCGGGCTCAGCTTTGGGTTAGCCGTACTCATAGCACTGCGTTTTAAGAGGTAACTAGCATGACTAAATTCCCTGGATTAATCCTGCTGGCCGCTTTAACCATGTCTTTCGATGCAAACGCCATGATGCAGCACGACGGCATGATGATGGACGACAAAGGCATGATCATGCACGCCAACCACGACAACCTACCGCGCGACTGTCAAAAACTGGCTGGCGATGTCGACATCACCATCCGTGCCGGCCATGAACACGCGCAAAAATTTGCCGGCAAAATGTACGCTTTCGACCAGCAGGAATGGGACGTGCCGCCTTGCTCGCGCGTCAATATCACCTTTATCAACGATGACAACATCCGCCACCAACTCATGATCCACGGCCTGCCCGGCTATTTGTACCCGCAAGGCATGTTCCACCTGGAACTTTACGGTAAGGGCGAATTAAAAGCCTCGTTGATTATGCCCGCGCAAATTAAAACCTACCTGGTGCACTGCGAGCTGGCTCAGCACATGGAAAAAGGCATGAAAGCCCAGCTCAAAGTCGGCGGCGGCGACGGCGACCTGCCCAGCATCCCCGGCATTAGTCCGCCTATACGAGCTGATCGTTATACCCAGGATTGGAACACTATGACTTGGCTGGTGATGGGGTTGGCGTTTGTAGTGGGTATGAGCCTACCATTGCTGATGGTTAAGCGAAAAAAGCCGGCAGCTGATATATAAGGATAAATAAAACTAAACCACCGGCATAACATATTATGCTTTTCCACCGTGCCTGTTACCGACTGACAGTCATGCAGTCGCATTGAAAATAAATTGCCGGGATGATGACGGTAACGAACATTTTGAAAGCGTTGGCAATATTAATTTCCAGGGCTTTATTGCAGTCATAATTCCCGCCATTGAGTTTGCTTGACTTAATGTTTTTTCTCGAAGAGATAATAACTTGCGTTAATACCGGTAGTTTAAATAAACAATTTATTGCCTTGCAAAGGTTGAAAAACAAGCTAAATTTTTACTAGTGACGCTGTAGTTTTTTATAAATTTAAACTGTATTAATCTGCTCGGCTTCCTAAAATCCGCTTTATACTGAAAGCTTGTGCTTACGTTAAGCCCGCATAAACAATGATGCTTCAAAATTACCCGAATACCTTGACCCCAATTAAAGCCGCTAACCTGCTCAAAGCGCTGATATTTCCGGCTATCGGGTTCGTTTTTAAGTGTTACATCGGGCCGCCGGCTACGGCAATCTGCCGTCAGTGACGGATACTTAAGCGTTTAACGTATCATTATGTCCAACCCCAACAAAAAAAATAAGCGCCGCCGCCATATTCGATACCCAATCGAGTTGCTAGCGTTGTTGGTTACCGATCCGGCTACCGCGATACCTTGTACGATTCTGGATTTTTGCAGTGGCGGCTTTTTTTTGGAGTTAAAACATTCGGGGATAGAACTTTTCCAGCTTCAGCCGATAAAGTTACAATTTTCGCTTCAAGACAATGGCGACTGGAAAAATTATGAACAGCCGGCCCAAGTTATGCATGTTACCCCAACCGGGGTGGGTGTAGCAGTTGAAAACTTGCCTTTAGCCACATTTGATGCTTTAAAACAATACTCGGAGCAAAACAGTAGCCGTCCGATTTCCGGCCACCAGCACAATCTTCAGGATAAACTTAGACAGCAGGGTTTTAAAAATGAACTCAATCTGCTACTGATAGACAGACTGCCGGTTTTCATCCTTAAATTTTACGATTCGCTTGGCCCTTACCTGCGAAGTGTCAATGAGCATGCCGTTTACTTTGCCAACAGCTCCAAGCTGGATGATCTGGTCACCACGCTGAAACTCAATAAAGAATTACTCATCAGCGAATTTTGCAATACCGTTATCGCACAAACCGAACAGATTACAGCAAGTAACCGTAGCGCCGAGCCGGTCATTCCAAGCGATATTGGGCTTTCCTTGATTGAGAAAGAGGATTTTGAAGACTGGCTGAAAGTTTCCGCGATAATCCGGCAATTAAACAATCGATTTGAGCATGAACTTTTTTCAATCGCTGCGGAATTAAGCCGTATTTTTGGCGTTTCCAAACTGGCCGTACACAGTCCGGTTAACCCGTCGGTATTGTGCGATGCTTTCCGGGATGTTGTTCTGCAACTGGGTTTCGAGACCAAAACCCAATCCATGTTGTATGAATGTTTCGAAAATGTCCTGGCTGTTAATTTACCCGCCTTATACCACGATACCCGGCAACTTCTGGCCAGGCATAAAACCGTCAATCCCACGTCTGAACAGGCAGTTGGCAAACGCTCGCATGAAAACCCGCAAAACGACACCTCGGCGTATTTAGACCAGCAAGAACCGGTTTCTTACGAAGGCTTGAGCCTTGGCTCGACGCACCCGAATTTAACATTGCCAACCCGCACTAACTCAATCAATTCCGGTTTTACCCACTATGAAACCGGCAGGCCGACCATGCAAATCGCCGAGAAATTATTGGGATTTCTCCATGATACGGCTCAACAACAGTCTACCTATAAACCCAAAAGCGGCAGCGGATCAATTCTGGACTCCGATGAAATCAACGCCACTTTGGCAAGAACCAGTTCCGTCAAAACCAGTGCAATCCAGCGTCTTGAGATCTACGACAGTTTTTTTGAAAGTTTGTTTGCCGAACTGGAGCTTGCGTCTCCAATCAAGCCGTATTTGGAGCGCCTGCGTTCACCTTTGCTGGCAACCGCCGAAACCGAAAATGCGTTTTTAGAATCCGGCCAGCATCCGGCAAAAACCATCATCAATCAGATTGCCGCGCTGGAACCGGCGGTGAAAACCAACAAACATATCAAAGGCATCAACGTTAAAAATGCTTTGGATAAGCTGCTAGAGCGAATAAAACCCGAGTCTGGACACAACACGCAGGTTTTTGCCGAAGTTGAGCAGGAACTGCACAATCTGACCCAGCAAATCACTAAAGCGGTCAATACCAACATTCAACGCATTATTGAATCTTACGAAGGTCAACAACAGCTGGAAGCCGCCAGGAGACAAGTTCAAGTGGCCATTTACCGGCGCATGGCCGGCAAACCGGTTCCGGCCATCATTCCCCGTCTTTTGGACTCCGGCTGGCAACACTTGTTGGTAATCGAAGAACTCAACACCCACATCCCTAAACAACAAAACACCCAAACCTGGCTGGTACTGGACAAACTCTTTAACTGGTTGTCGCTACCCGATGAAGAGATTACCCCGCAACTGCCGGCCCTTTACGAAACGTTAGCTTACATCGAAGAAAACTTAAGGCTGGTATGCACCAACGCTTTCGAATTCGATGAAATTATTCACGAGCTCAAAGTCCAACTTATAGGCCAGGGCTCTCAAAAGCAGCGCAAGCCGCCGTCATTTACCAATTTTTCCGCCCAACCAACGCTGGAAAATCCGGTAAACGAATCGCACGATGATTTCAGTTTGCAAGTTGAACAGCTTAATGTCGGCGATTGGCTGATGGTTGCGCATGCCAACAGCCCGCATGAAGCCATGAAACTGATCTGGATAGGCACGGTCCTGCCGCTTTATGTTTTCGTCAACCGCGATGGCCTGGAAAAACTCGAACTCAACAAAGCCGAGCTGACAGCGTTGATGCGCCATGGCTCGGCTTATAAAATCGATAATCTGGATATTCCTTTGGTTGATCGTGCCTCCAATGCCATGGTTCAAAACGTGCACGGAAAGCTTATCTTCAACGCTACTCACGATGTCGACACCGGCCTGCTGACCAAAGATGAATTTATCAAACACCTTAAAAACGAATTGCCAGGTTTGACCAATAGCCAACATATCATCTGTCATATTGAAGTCCAGGACTTACGGCTGATTACCAATGTTTGCGGTGCCGGTGGCGGCATTGAGTTTTTAAAAACCTTGGCCGGGTTGATTATAGGCCAGCTAAACAGCCAAGAAATTGTAGCCCGGCTAGGCGATAAAGCCTTCGGCTTGTTACTGAAAAACCGGTCCGCAGACGAAGCCTATGAAATCGCTAAAAAGCTTGCCAAGTTTATCTCCGGCTCACGCTTTCACTGGCAGGATAAAAGCTTTCCCATGGCGGTTAGTTTTGGTCTGACTGCCTTCAGCGAACGTTGTTACGATATCGGTTTATTGCTGCAACAAGCCGATGCCGCCAGCCTGTCTGCCGAACAAACCGGCCAGAACGGCATTATGGTGTTTGAAAATGATAACGAGGCCATTACGCGGCAAAACCGAATTTATCAATGGGCGGGTCAAATCGACCAAGTGTTTACCGAAAACCGGCTGTTTTCCCGTTGCCAGAAAATCGCTCAAGTCGACCCAACGCTAGGCCGCCATGAACATTACGAAATCCTGCTCGGCATATTGGACGAGCAAGGCAAAATCATCCCCCCCGATTTGTTTATCCCGGCGGTAGAGCGCAGCAAGCGCATGCCCGAACTGGATCAATGGGTTATTAAGAATGTTTTTAATTGGATTGGCAGTCATTACGATGACTTTATCAGAACAAACGGTTTTTCCATCAACCTGTCAGGGCAATCCATCAGCAACGAAGAGTTTTTGGAATTTTTACAAGGATTTTTAGCCGCCAGCGCGGTTCCGGGCGAAAAAATCACTTTCGAAATTACGGAAACGGTAGCCGCAGGCAATCTTTCTTTTACCAAGCAATTTATCAGCAAAATCAAAAAATACGGCTGTAAATTTTCGCTGGACGATTTCGGATCCGGCTACTCATCCTACTCATATTTAAAAAATCTGCAGGTGGATTATTTAAAAATTGACGGCGCTTTCGTTAAGGATATTGCCAATAATAAGGCCGATGTCGCCATTGTTAAATCCATGAATGAAATCGCCCATTCCCTGGGCTTAAAAACCATCGCCGAGTATGTGGAAAACGAGCGGATTCTGGAAATTTTGCGCACCATCGGCGTTGATTATGCTCAAGGCTTCGGCATCCACAAGCCCATGCCGCTGGCTGATCTGGTTTTTGAAGACTTGCCGGCAGCAGATGACAAGGGCTTACTGTTTTTGGAAAACGATGCGTTCTGGCAGATTTAATTCGATTCTGGTTAGCCGAAATAACGTTCATGAAAGCGCCGGGTAAATGCCGACAGATTCTCGTAGGTTCGGGCTTGATCAATAATTGGTGCCTGATAACAGTTTACCAATAAGATATTCGCCAAACTGCCATAGGCTATGGCATCCAGCGAGCTGGGCTCATTACCGAAGAAATACGGCTTATCCTGTAAAAAATTCGCCAATGCCAATAAATCCCGATTGCCAATCGCGGTAATCTCCTCATGGGAATGCCTGCCTAATCCTTGTGCGTGTAGGCTGGCCTTGACTTTCTGTTTAACGCTGTATTTGATGTACGCCCGCAAGGGTAACGGCAAGCGTAAAAATTCGGGCGCGCCAAAAATATTCTGATCGAGCATGGCGGCATTTTGCGGCAATAGCCAACGGGCATGAACAATGACCCAATACAAGTTTTCTTCCAACAAACGGGTAAACGCCGTTGCTATGGCCTTGTCCTGGTCGCTTAGATGGCTGTCTAGGCTATCGCCGTAAGTCTCTTTAAAATATTGCACAATAAAACCGGAATCGGCAATCCGTTTGCCGTTATCTTCTATGTAGGGGAGCTTTCCCTTGGGTGCGGTTTTAAGATGCTTGGTACCGGTTTTGACCTCATAGGGCAATCCGGCCATCCTCATATAGGCCTCAACTTTGACGCAAAACGGACTGGCGTCGCAAACTTGCTCCAAAGGCCCAAATTTGTATAACGTAATCATAAGACTCTCCAATTTGATGGTTGAAAAAAACGCTTAAAACCCTTGCCCGTGCAACAATTAATTGTTTTAAATTAAACCCAATACATTATCAGCGTGCGTTAGAATTTAACAGTTGTTATCTTTGGCTGGAATTGGTTATGTCTGAATCTGACTTTATCACATCTGCATACGGCGTTCGTATGCCCAAAATCATTTACGGCACGGCCTGGAAAAAAGAACAAACCGCAATGCTGGTTAAATTGGCGCTTGCTACCGGATTCCGAGGTATTGATACCGCCTGCCAACCCAAACATTATTTTGAAGCCGGTGTAGGTGACGCGATAACGGGCAACCTTAGCGCTGGAATTGCGCGCGAGGCGATTTATCTACAAACAAAATTCACCCCGTTAAATGGCCACGATCCTGTGCGTATACCTTACGATGCCAACGCCGACTCAAGTACACAAGTCCGGCAATCTTTCGAAAAGTCACTGGAAAACCTTAAAACGAGTTATCTGGACGGCTTGGTTTTGCATTCACCTTTAGCCGATAAAACTGAATTGTTGCAAGTATGGCAGGCCATGGAAAGCATTTTTGAAGCCGGCGGCTGCCGCCAGCTGGGTATCAGCAATTGTTATGACTTAACTTTGTTTGAATACCTGTACGATAAAGCAAAAATAAAACCGGCAGTCCTGCAAAACCGGTTTTACCGAACTACGGGATACGATAAAGCGCTCAGAGCTTATTGCGACCGGCAACACGTTGTGTACCAAAGTTTTTGGACATTGTCCGCTAACGGCGATATCCTCGAACTACCCGTGTTAACAAACCTCGGTTTGGATTACCAGCGTTCCGCCGCACAGATTTTTTTCCGCTACCTTACTCAACAAGGCATTATTCCGCTGACCGGCACAACCTCGCTCATGCATATGCGCGAAAGCCTGGCAATATTCGAATTTGAGTTAACCGACAACGAATGCGCCCAAATAACGACTTGTCTGAATTGATCGACTGTTAACGAATGTTTGCTCCGTTTTTACTCTAGTTGTTGTTGATAAAATTGATACCCATTAAAGGATTACTATTTTGTTTGTCGAAAATCTCGCACCTTGCTTTACCCCATTTTTGTTAGCGGATGTAGACTTAACAACAGTATGGTTTTTATTCCGCGTACTGTTCAAGGTTTAAGCTGCCGGCCATAAAATTAAACCAATACGAAAGCCGGTGGTCACTGCTAGATGTTATTTCGTATACCGCTTTGTTTATTCAAACTTCAACATGAGAATCGCCATGCCAAAACCTCTAATTAAAGCCGCAGGATTTATATTAATGACCACCACCATTGCCGCCCCGGCCCTAAGTGCGGAATGCTCAACCAAAAGCCCGGCACAACGTGTCGCCGTGCTCGAACTGTATACCTCGGAAGGCTGTAGCAGCTGCCCGCCGGCCGATAGATGGTTAAGCAGCATCGCCACGGCAAAAATCAGCTCCGATAAATTGATTGCATTGGCGTTTCATGTCGATTATTGGGATTACATAGGCTGGAAAGACCGCTTCGCCAAACCGGAATATTCCGGTCGCCAACGCGAGCAAGTAGTGGTCAGCGGCAAAGACACGGTGTTTACCCCGCAAGTGATGCTCAACGGCAAAAACTACCGGGGTTGGCGTAACGATGCAATTTTTCTACAGGATTTAACCCAGGTTAACAGCCATGCCGCCTCGGTTAATATTGAATTGAACGTTAAACAAGCAGCCAAGGACAGTGTGGCTGTCAGCGCACTCGCCAACTCCACGTCAAAAGATACCGAGCTTTACCTCGCCTTATACGAAAACGACTTGAATTCAGCTGTACGCGCCGGGGAAAACCGCGGGGAACAGCTGCATCACGATTATGTCGTGCGCCAATGGCTTGGCCCCTTTAACCCGTCCACCCCGGCCAACCAAACCATCAATTTGAATCCGGATTGGAAAACAGGCGACATGGGTGTGGTTGCTTTAGTTCAGAACCGTTCAAACGGCGAGATACTACAGGCGGTAGCTAGCAAATTGTGCAGTTGATTAGCGCGGCTTAACAATTAAAACCAAAAGCCGGCATGGATTCCGGCTTTTAAGTCTTAACGATCATAACCGCTAAACACCAATCGCCGGCTATGGTTAAGCGATGACTTCAGCAATAGAACAAACCCAATGCTTATCCGGCAGAAAATCATTGCACTAAGACGGCAACAGGTTTTAGTAAACCCTGGGCTGGGAGGGACGTCCTTAAAAACTCAATTTACCTCAGCGTCGTATTCTAAAACTTTTAACGATGGCCGTTCGCTGAAATTGGTGGCAAGCTGCTGTGCAAGGCGGTCACTGCTTAATACCAGTAACAGGCTTTCCGATTCCGCATTGTCGGGCGCTACTGCAGCATCGGCCAACAAAGCTCCGTTAGCGATAAATAGGGGTAACTCACATAAACGAGTCTCGTTAATTTCAGGGATTTCCCCCAAACTATCAGTCATTATGCCAAAACGCGTCGCCGCATTTTTTTCTATGATCATGACTTGCTGATTTTTAAGCAATCCCGGCTTGATTTGATTTTTACTGGTACAAATTATCGTTCTGATATCGAAAACCGGAATCGGCGCTTTATCAAACACCAGATAACCAACACAGATGGAACCGGCACCTGGTGCAGGCGTTATGTTGGTTGGATCCACAGCCTCGATAATTTGGCTGCCTCGGATCCCAAACCATTCATCACCTAAACGAAAAGTTGCAATTTCAAGGGTATTGCCGTTTTCACTCCGCTCGGACCGGATAACCGGACAAGCGGGGGCGTGAATTTCATCCGATTGCTCTGCGACAACGCATAAAGTTTTACCGACAACGGCAATGACTTCATTCTGGTAATGGTCGGTTTTATCTTTATATTCCCGATAGCCGCTGGAAGCATGCGCGCCCATAGCATAATATTGGCCGTCAAATATATAAACACCGGCCCGCTCATCGCCGGGATTTAAACCACTGATTACCGACGCCACCGGAAATATCTCGCCGGGTTTAAAACGTTCATCCGAACAGGCAATCACGTGGCCTTCTCTGGATACGAAAGCCGCAAACGATGCCGCGTCAATATCGCCATGAGCATCCTTAGGCAAGGCATCGCGCAACATCGCCTCAAACTGGGGTGCTGAGTCGAATACAATACCGATACCGCCGACAATTCGGCCGCCCTCCAAGTCACGAATGGCCGCCGCATAAATGTAGGTCGGCCGGTCTTGATAAAAACGGGTTTCCTCAAAACCGGACACCACATACCCCTGGGAAGAGGACAATGAAAGCGCGCGCCGCGACCATTCCTCGCCGATCATTTGTCCCACTAAAGCTTCCTCACCGGCATTGGAAACAGCGACAATTCTGCCTGCACTATCAAATACGATCAGATTCGTGTACACGGTATACAGGCTATTGATATAAAACAAAATATCGGTAATTTGCGTTTTACCTTCCGATGATAATTGCGGGGCTGCCAATAATTCCCTGAAAGTTGACGTTAAAGCCCACCAGCGGCAGTCATTGGCGCGCTCATAAAGATTGCGGTCCATGATATCGATCGCTAGCGAGGCCTGAAAATGGCTATCTTCCAACACCGAGGATACTACCGTTGCATGCAGGTTATCGATAGAGTGTTGAAACACGGCCTGAGTTCTGGCTCCGGTATTACTGATTTCCCATAACAGTATTTTTGAGAACCCATTATCCTTGCCTTGTCCGGAACGGGATTGGCGGATATTGCCATTCCATACCGAACGATTGAGCTCCCGTTGAATTTGTTCAGCTTGTATAGGAATATTCCGTAAGTTTTCACTAAATAATTGTGAACGCTCCATGATACCGTCAAGCACTTTTTGCGGAATCTTATCGCTCAAACTAGACGTACTTTGATTAAATGCCTGTTGCAAAGGCAACATAACATGAGCATACCAATCCGGCCCGGCATAGCCTTGATAACCCGTGCTGCGCCGGGTTAGCCCAAGATATTCCTGTCCACCAAAGCGTTGTACTTGATAATCCTGAGTCAGCACCAACGGCAATTTTGCACCCAGCGGGATATGGTATTTATCGGAACTGGCGATAACCTGACCGGTATTATCCAATAAACAAATGACCGACCAATCCATGGCAGTCACTAAATCCGCAAATATACCGTTCATTTCGTTTTCAAAACGGAAACACAAACTCAGAACACCTAAAGGTAGATTTTCGCTATCCAAAACCCGGTAGGAATAGACTAAAGCGGTCGCATCATTCGGTAAAAAATCGATCCGGTCAAACGTCTCAACATAGGCGTCAGTTGTTTCTAAAGCGGCTTGAAATAAAGGATGCTCAGTATTCTTTACGTTAACCTTTTCATTCAAGCGCAAAACAATTTCGCCTTCTGTATCAAATAAAACAATATCCGAGTAAACGGAATATTTAGCGACATATTCAGCAAACCGGCCGGCTATCCGGGCTAAAGGTTCTTTGAGTTCAGCCTCTTTACTATATTGGCCTTTAAGCGTGTTAGCTTTCAGCAAAACTTCACGAATATCCGCATCGGTTGCAAGAAAGCCAATGTCGGCGGTGCGCTCAAATAAATTACGCACCAGAATATCGATGGCAACTTGTGCCTTGGACTGCATTTCCCCGATAGTTTTACGCAAAGTTTCACTGACTAGTTGATTTAGCAGTGAGCTGGTTAGCTTTTGAAATGACTGACGGGTTGCGTTCATATTATTCCCCGTGCCCGACAAATGCCCTAAAAGGGTCAAATTGTCCCATACGGTTTGCAGATCATTTAATTCCGCCCGGCAGTCGTCTATGATTTGCATATGCCGAATCATACCCACCAATTGATCGTCCAAATCAATGTTTTTATAGTTCGCCATACATCGTACCTATTAAACTTAAACCCATAAAATGTTAATACTGGAAGATCATTTACATGACCTCACAAAAACTTTCAAAACCGGGGCTATCCGGAGAATGGAGTGGCCTTGAGTCGTTAAAACCATAAAGAGTGTAGTACATATTTGTAATTGCAAAATGACACTCGCCGTTTTTCTTTTTGATAAGCAATAGCGTATGCCCGTAGCTCTTAAGGTAGAAACTGACCCAATCCTGTTAACGTCAGGCCAACAAGCCAATCTTGTACAAATTGAAAAAACAGCCTAATCCAGGCCTAAAAATGTAATGATTGATAGAATTTACGCGCGAAAAATAACTATTCATCATTGTTTAACACGTCTGTGTTAGCAAGCTTGACGACATAGCGTATAATCGCCTCCACTTTTCTATTAGATTTTCAACGCAACATGAACATCAAACTTTCCGGCCGCGTTCAGGCCGTTAAACCTTCTCCTACCCTTGCCATCACTGCCCGTGCCGCACAAATGCGCGCTGCCGGGAAAGACATCGTGAGTCTGGGCGCCGGCGAGCCTGATTTTGACACCCCTGATCACATCAAAGCGGCGGCTTACCAAGCCATAGAAAGCGGTTTTACCAAATACACCGCAGTTGACGGTACACCAAGCCTTAAAAAAGCGATTATTAATAAGTTTAAAAACGAAAACGGCCTGGACTACACGGCTAAACAAATTTTGGTGTCGTGCGGCGGCAAACAAAGCTCTTACAACTTGATTCAGGCGTTAATTAATCCGGGTGATGAAGTCATCATTCCGGCGCCGTTTTGGGTGTCCTACCCGGATATGGTGTTATTAGGCAGCGGCGTGCCGGTGATTATTGAAACATCCCAGGCTCAGCGCTTTAAGATGACGCCGGCACAACTGGAAGCGGCCATCACCCCTAAAACCCGGCTGATGTTTATCAACAGCCCATCCAACCCGTCCGGTATTGCTTACAGTCTGGATGAGCTTAAAGCCTTGGCCGAGGTATTAAAACAGTATCCCGACATTATCATCGCAACCGACGATATGTATGAACACATCCTGTGGCAGCGCGGGACTTTCGTGAACATTCTCAATGCCTGCCCTGAGCTGTACGAGCGCACGGTGGTGATGAACGGTGTCTCCAAAGCCTACTCCATGACCGGCTGGCGCATCGGCTATGCCGCCGGCCCGGAAAATCTGATTGAAGCCATGTGCACGATTCAATCGCAAAGCACATCCAATCCGACTTCTATTTCGCAAGTTGCGGCGGAAGCGGCCTTAACCGGCGACCAATCATTCATCGGCCACATGTGCACGGAATTTAAACTCCGCCACGATTATGTCGTCGCCGAATTCAACAACATGGCCGGCGTTGAATGCCTGGAAACCGACGGCACCTTCTACGTGTTTCCCAATGTGCAAAAGCTGATCGACCGGCTGGACCAATGCCGAAACGACTTGGATTTTGCTGAATACCTGATCGAGCAAGCCGGAGTCGCGCTGGTGCCGGGCTCTGCCTTCGGTAGTCCCGGCCATATCCGTATTTCCATTGCCACCAGCATGGCCAATCTGCAAAGCGCCATGGCACGGATTAAGCAAGCGATTTAAAGTAAGCCGGGGTTTGATGATACCTAATCGTTTCCCATAAACCCTAGCCGTTGCATGACTAAGCGTTCGGCCGCGGCTGGTTTATCGGATGCAAACCTGAATGCCCCGATTGGCGTTTTTGACTCCGGCGTCGGCGGTTTATCGGTACTGCGGGAAATCCACAGCCAACTGCCCGAAGAAGATTTGATCTATGTCGCCGACTCCGGTAACGCGCCTTACGGCGAACGCGATGCCGGATTTATTGAGCAACGTACCGAAACCATTGCCCGGTTGTTGCTGAATGCAGGCGTCAAAGCCATCGTGGTTGCCTGTAATACCGCAACCGTGGTCGCCATCGGCAAACTACGTTCGTGGTGCCCGGTGCCCGTAGTGGCAATTGAACCGGCTATTAAACCGGCCGCGCAAACCACAAAATCCGGCGTCATTGCCGTGTTAGCCACCCGCCAAACCCTGGCAAGCCCTAATGTCGCACGTTTATGCGCCGCCTACGGCAATGCTGTCGATATCAGATTGCAAGCTTGCCCCAGGTTGGTGGAACAAGTCGAAAAAGCCGAATTGGAAAGCACTAAAACCCGCGCCCTACTGGAGGGCTATCTCTTGCCGTTATTGGCAGCCGGGGCCGATACCTTTGTTTTAGGCTGTACCCATTATCCGTTTTTGACCGGCCTGATTAGAGAAATTACCGGCTCGCACGCCGTCATTATCGATCCCGCCACGGCAGTGGCTAAGGAAGTGGTAAGGCGTCTTGCCGACAACCGCGTACGCCAACCGCCGCAACGCCCGGTATCGATCCGCTTTTTCTCCAGTGCCGACAGCACCGGAGCCAGCGCCGTCATTTCAGCGTTATGGGGTTACAGCGTAACCGTTGAGCCTTTGAATCAACCGGCACTCAAGTGCAGGCCTTAGGCTGACCTGTATTTAGGTATAACTCACCTCGTTTACCAAGCCCTCGTATTCGCCATGGAAACCCAGAGTTCCTTAGCTTCCAACAGCCCGCCTTGTTACCAAAGCTCAATCGAAATATTGTCGGGTAAGCCGGTAACAGGCGCAAAAGTAGGGTGCCGGTGAGCTTGCGAACCGCACCGTTCGCGAACAATGAACACGTTCCGTGCGGTTCGTGG
>PERF01000072.1 GCA_002928495.1 Methylobacter sp.
GCGTAAACGTTGGCACGCTTAAATCCGGTAGCGGTTCAACGGC
Source organism: Methylobacter sp. (assembly GCA_002928495.1). Taxonomy (GTDB): domain Bacteria; phylum Pseudomonadota; class Gammaproteobacteria; order Methylococcales; family Methylomonadaceae; genus WM-3-3. Next base: position 44 of record PERF01000072.1, read on the forward strand.
CACCGCATCATCTGCAACCGTTGTTTGGACTTGCGTGGCCGTGGTCGGTGCGGGCAATGGCCTTGTTTCGCTGTGCTTAACGGTTTGTTTGCGTTTCAAATGTTCTGCCGCAACGCTGGGCAGGTTACGGGCCGCAGCATTCGAATCCGCTAAAGTTTCCGGCTGGCGTTGATTGGCAGGCGGCGTGTTAGTTAAAGGTTTTCCGGTTACCGGTTGAATTGCCAGAATGGCAGTGGGTTGTTCCGGATGGCTGTTTGCTATGCTGGCAGAGCTGTACGATTGCGCGATGGCATTGGGCGGCGCGCTATAGTCGATAAGGTGTTTATAAAGCCGGTGAAGTTGGACAAGCAAAACCATTAGCAAACTCAAAACCGCCAACAAGCCAAATACCGGGAAAAATCTTGTCCGTATTACCTCTAATTTAAAAAATGGCAAGCTAAGAGCATAGGCCGCGTAATTTCTAAAATAGCGTCTTCGTTCAGGCTTTGCGGAAATACCGGTTTTAAAAAGCTGAGGTCTGTGTGTCGTTTGATTTAAGTCTTCAGTGGTTTTCAAGACTCGCTCCAGACTGTTATTTTCAGGTTAAATACTTAGATTTGTGAATGTCTAACTACAAACACTATAGCTCTGTCAAGATTGTTTTTTGCTAAAGTTCCCATGTTAGAATAATGCCTTAGATTAAGAGTTAGTATATGAAATATCATGATTTTATTGATCATCGGCAGCTATTTTATCATTGCAAGTTTGTTAGCTTGGCTGATTGCATTTGATTCGGCCAGAGCAAACCTAGCTTCCTTTGTTAGTGGCATTAGTTATATCATACAACGACATTCCACTGCTTTACAAAAATCCGGTTTAAATCACAAAACCGATTATCGACCGGTTTTTAGTCTCCGGCATTTTTTCGGCAGAACCGGTAGCAGCCTACCTGCGCGTAAGGTGCTACTGATTTTTTCGGGTTTGGTTTTGGCGGTATTGCCGCCTCTGGCAGTAATTTTTTCCGGACATAGATATTACGGTGAGAGTTTTGCCGAGACTTACCGTGCATCCAATCCGCAGATTCAGGCTTTGCTGGAGGGTGAACAGCTGGTGCCGCCCGAACCGTTGCCGCCCGCCATATTTGCGGCCCAGGATGTCATTGTAGAGCGTCCTTTGCTTATCAGTGCCAGCCGGCATTGGGAGGCACTTGATTATGGATTCGCCCAGCGCTTGCTTAACGTTTTCAAAATCATGAAAGACCAATATGGCTTCGATATGGCGATTATTGAAGGCTATCGTAGTCCTGAACGCCAAAATCAGTTGGCGGCTTTGGGGCCGCATGTGACGAATGCTTACGCCTATCAAAGTTTCCATCAATTCGGCCTTGCCGCCGATTGCGCTTTTATAAAAAACGGCCGGTTGGTGATTTCAGAGCGAGATCCATGGGCTATGCGGGGTTACCAACTCTACGGTCAGGTGGCTGAAGCGATGGGCTTGAAATGGGGTGGGCGCTGGAAGCTGTTGGATTATGGCCATGTTGAACTGCATTTACGCGGCGTTATAAAAAGTTGATTAAGGAGTATTTATGTCCAGACCGTTCATACGACTAGGAGATGCCACTTCGCACGGCGGTCGGGTTTTATCGGCATCGGCGCAAAGTGACAGCGGCAATATCAAAATTGCCCGCGTCGGCGACATGGCCAGTTGTCCGTTATGTAAACCCGGTATTTTTCCCATTGTTTCGGGCGACAGTACCTTGATTGTCGACGGTAAACCGGTAGCCCGCGCCGGCGACCGTATCGGTTGCGGCGCCTCTCTGATTGCCAGCCAGCAGCAAACCACCGATGCCGTTTAAAACTGAGGGTTTGGTACAGTGCGAAACGGTTTCCAAGCTTTTTAGGTGTTGCCGGTGCATGTTTTGATCGGGCTTAGTGTGAGATTTCAACTTCACGCGCCGAATACAATCTTAGATACTTATCACCCATCATGTCCGGTTTAGTTATTCGCAGCCTTTATGTTATTGCGGCGTTCGGTTTAGTCTGGTTGGCGGCAATCACGCATTGGGAACGCGAGCACATATTGCCCGGCCTGGGCGAGGTAGTACTGACCTTGGTTCTATTGCCACTGGTATTAGTGCTGGTAGCTTGGCAGTTACAGGTTAGATTAATCAAGACCCTTGAGCGACCGAAACCGGATTCGGCCGAATCTTCAGCGGAGCAATTCCCCAAAGCCATAATAAACAACACCTTGGAAAGTTGGGTGATGGTGGCTTCCAGTATCCGGTCTGCCACCGGTGATAGTGCCCAGGCGTTGGCGGAAGCGCAAAAACAGGATGCAGTAAATTTCGATCTTGATCCGGAACTGACCGACAGCAACGGGTTTCCGGTGGCTTCCGCGCGCATCAAAGGTATTGATACGTTAGCCGTGGATGCAGGTTTTTTGGATTGGGCCGAAGTTAATGCCCCCGTTGTGTTGAATTGGGAGCCGGAACAGCTCAGGGCTATGATGTTAGGCACCGAGGTACTGAGCGAGCTGATGACTTTGGTCACCGAGCAGTTCCACCAGGAAACCCAAATGACGCGGGTTTTAGAAAAAAAACCTCAAGTCATTCCGGATTTACTCGTGTTGCTGTTGTTACCCGAAATTTGGCCGGCGGAAGACCAAAAAATCGCTTTAAATTGGTTTAAAACCTGGCTGCTCCAGCAATGGCCGCCGGCAAAATTAAGCGTTAGGATTAGCGAAAATGTTGATGTATTTCAGCAGTTAGACAGTTTATTCCGGCTGATGCCCACTGAAGCCGAATCTCAGCTGGTGTTGTTGGCCGGTTGCGAATCGAATATCGGGCAGCACATTATTGAACAATGGGAAGCGCAAGGTCGCCTATCCGGCAACCGCCAAGAAAACCCGGCCATGCCGGGTGAAGGCGCTGCGGGCATCCTATTGGCCGGTACGCAATTGGCGCGGGTTTTTCATGCCGGGGACCAAGTCGTTTTGCATAAACCGGTCATCGAACAAGGTGGTCAAGCCGTCCAAAACGGTGACCGGCCGTTAGCCGAATTGTTTAAACAAGTCTTGGAAACCAGCGGAATGGCAGCGGAGGCTATTAAATTTGTAGCCGGCGATTGCGGCCGGACGGTTAAAAAACTAATCGAGCTGATGGCGGCCAGTCATGAGCTTTTTCCTGGTTTGGATCCCAACGAAAGCTTTTTTAATGCAAACCAGTTTTTCGGCAGTGTAGGCGGTATTGGATCCTTGATGGCACTGGTGCGCGCCCATGCCGAGGCGGTCTCAGGCAATGCCGCATTGTGCGTTAATAACGCGGGTGACGTTAACCGCGCTGCCGTGCTGGTCAGTCCGAAAATTCATGCCGATTCTAAACCCAACCTAAACCAATAAGAACCCATCCAAATAACCTCTATGCGCAGACTTTGGTATTTTTTAACCAGCCGCACAACGCTGACCGTATTGGGTATATTGGCGGTTACAGGGATTTTTCTGGTTGACTCCGGCGTTAACTTAAAGCTGGGGTTTTATGCCGGGATTGTATTGTTTACCCTGTTGATTATGCTAAGTATTTGGCTGATTGTAGTGGTTTACCGGCACTTAAAAGCCAAGCCTTTCGCCCACAAGCTGGGGTTAATGTTCAAACACGAGCTTGCCAAGCCCGAAGCGGCAAAAGATGCGCCTTACAATGGGATTGACGTGTTGCAAAAGCGCTTGCAGGATGCCATCAAAACCTTGCAAAGCTCGAAACTGGGTTTCGCCTCTAAAACGTCGGCGCTGTACGAACTGCCCTGGTACATGATTATCGGCAATCCGGCCGCAGGCAAAAGCTCGGCTATTGCCAACTCCGGCTTGCGGTTCCCGTTTGCGGAAAAGGCAGGAAAATCCGTGCATGGCGTAGGCGGAACCCGAAATTGCGACTGGTTTTTCACTTCCGAAGGTATTTTGCTGGACACCGCCGGCCGTTACACGGCGCATGAGGAAGACCGCGAGGAATGGCTGGGGTTTTTGCAACTGTTAAAAAAACACCGGCCATTGGCGCCGATCAACGGTATTTTGATTGCCGCCAGTATTACCGAGCTGACCGGCAACAATCCGGAGTTCGCCATCAATCTGGCGAAGACGTTCAGGGAGCGAATTCAAGAGCTTACCGAAAAGCTGGAAATCATGCCTCCGGTTTACATCGTTTTCACTAAAGCCGACACGTTGGCAGGCTTCAACGAATTTTTCCTGGATACCGATCAGGCAGAGAAAGACCGGGTTTGGGGGGCCACGATTCCCTACAATGCCGAGCAAACCGGACAAGACATCGTCAAGTTTTTCGACCAGCGTTTTGATGAACTTTTCGAGGGACTCAAGCAACTGAGTTTAGCCAAGATGTCGGTAAGACACGGCGGTGAAATGGAGACCGGTATTTTTACCTTTCCGTGGAGTTTTTGGCGTTGAAAAATGCCTTAATGGCCTTCATTACCACGTTGTTTGAAGACAATCCTTACCAATATAAGCCGGTTTTTCGAGGTTTTTATTTTACCAGCGCCGTGCAGGACACAGCCCCGCAAAGCGCATCGTCGGAACGGGTGGCGATGCGGTTCGGGCTTAATCTGATAACGCCAAAAACTAAAGATTCAGCCAGCCGGCAAGGCTATTTTTTGCACGACCTGTTCCGTAAAGTGATTTTTGCCGATAAGAATCTGGTCGTGCAATTTACCAGCCGGACCAAAAGCCGGGCTCGGTATTTAACATTTTTTGGTTCGGCTGTTGCTTTCGGGCTTTGTCTGGCGGTTTGGAGCTGGTCCTACCTGAGCAACCGGCAACTGACCGAAAACGTTCAGGCCGATCTCGATAAAATCGTCAAGCTGCAAAATACGCAGCTGGATTTGCAGTCCCGGTTGGAATCGCTGGAGATTCTGCAGGAACGCTTGCAACAGCTGCAAAACTATCGCCATGATCGCCCGCCAGCTTTGGGTTTCGGGCTTTACCAAGGCGACCGGATACAGCAAAAACTAAGCGAGGAATACTTCGCCGGGATCAGAGCCATACTGCTTAAGCCGGTGGCTGAGAATCTGGAGCGGTTTTTGTCGGAAGCCGACCTTGGCGACGGGAAAAATCCGGCGGGCAAGACTGAGCATTCGGGTTTTTATAAAGGCTTGTCGCCCACTAATCCGGAAGATGTTTACAATGCCTTAAAAACCTATCTGATGCTGGGCGACCATGCCCGCGCCGAAGCGGGCCACTTAAACGACCAGGTAGCGCGGTTTTGGCGGACTTGGCTGGAAGCAAACCGTGGCAAAATGGCGCGCGAGGATTTGATTAAATCCGCTGAAAATATTATCAGCTTCTATTTAGGGCATATCGGCGATCCCAACTGGCCGGAAGTGCAGACAAAAACCGCGCTAATCGAGCAAAGCCGAGAAGTCTTGAGCCATGCCATTTCCGGCTTGCCAGCGCGGGATCGGGTGTATGCCGATATCAAAGCCCGCGCTTCCACACGTTTTCCGGCGATAACCGTAGCCGCGGTCACCGGCGAACAGAATAAAGCCATTGTTGCCGGAAGTTATGCCGTACCCGGCATTTTTACCAAAGCCGCCTGGGAAGGTTTTATTGCCGGCGCGTTTAAAGAGGCAGCCAATCATGAATTAAAAAGTACGGATTGGGTGTTAAACATAAGCCGGCGGGATGATTTAACGCTGGAAGGCAGCCCGGAGCAGATCGAAAAAACCTTGGTTGAGCTGTATAAAACCGAATACAGCAAAGAGTGGCAAAAATTTCTGCAAGGCATCGTAGTCAGCAATTTCGATAATTTCAGTTCGGCGGTTAACGCCTTTAACCGCTTGGGTGATCCGCAATCCTCCCCGGTTATCAAATTGATCGATACGGTTTATGAACAAACCTCCTGGGATAATCCGTCGTTGGTCAATGAAGGCTTGCAACGCGCGCAAAAGGGCTTTATCAACTGGGTTAGAGAAGCGTGCTTAGGCAAAGACCCGCGCAAGTCGATGTCAACTTACAAGTGAATGCGCCGCGCGCGGATATACCGATGGGGCCGGTGGGTCGGGATTTTGCCGGTGTTGCCAAATTGGTTGTGGTTAAAGACAAGGACACATCTCTGTTAAAGCAGTATTTAATGCACTTATCGGCTTTGCGCACCCGTTTTAACCAACTGAATAACCAAGGCGACACCGGGCCGGGCGCAATTCAATTGATGCAGCAAACTCTGGACGGCAATGGATCGGAGCTGGCGGAGACGTTAAAGTTTGTCGACGAACAAATGCTCACCGGCATGCCGGATAGCCAGAAGCAAGCCATTAGGCCGCTATTGGTCAGGCCCTTAATGCAGGCGTTCGAGGTCATCATTAAACCGGTAACGGCGGAAATCAACAAAATTTGGCAGGCCCAGGTTTACGCACCGTTCCAAGTAAAATTGGCCGGAAAATACCCGTTTGCAGCCAATGCCAAAATCGAAGCCAGCCACGCCGATATTGCCGAGTTGTTCGGTGGCGAGGGCGCTATTGCCCGGTTTTTTGATAGCGCACTAGGGTCTTTGGTTATCCGGCGCGGAGACGGTATAACCGTGCGTACCTGGGCCGGATTAGGCGTGGCATTGTCACCGCTGGCGCAAAACGGCTTTGCCGGTTGGGTTGCGCCTTTAAGTTCGGGCGGCGTGCCTACGGCTTCATCGTCAACATCAAGCCAATGGGTGTTTCAGATGCAGGCTTTACCTTCGCCCGGTACATTGGAATACACCATAGATATCGACGGCCAAAAGCTGCGTTACCGAAATACCGAATCCCACTGGGCCGATTTCGTCTGGCCGAGCGCGCAAGGCGTGCCCGGCGCGCGCGTGGTGGCGACCAACTACCAAGGCCAGGTTATTGAGGTTGTCAATTTTCCTGGAAAATTCGGTTTTAAGCGTTTGATCGATGCCGCGCAAAAAACCAAGCATCCCGACGGTGTGTTCGAATTGAATTGGGTGAACACCGGTGTTTCGATTGCCGCGAATCTGAAAATAATCAGCAAGCCGGACAGTGGCAACGATACCGCCGGCGCGCCGCAAGCAACCGGTTATCACGGGCTGAGTTTGCCGGAATCAATTCTGAGCCCGGTTCCTTCAACGGCTACGGGCGGTTGACCATGACGAATTCACCGACACAAGTTGCTATCAGTTATTTCGGTAAAGTGCCCGGACGCGGCGACTTTGTCAAAACCACCGGGAATTTGGCCTTACTGGATAAATTGGATGACTGGCTAGCGCAAACCATGATGCAGTTTTCGGAGAATCCGCGCTGGAAAATTGTTTACGATAACCTGCATGCCTTGGATTTTGCGCTGTTGGGAACCCAAAAATCCGGGCTTGTAGCCGGCCGCATTGTGCCCAGCAGCGACCAAGCGCAGCGCCGCTACCCATTTTTGACCTTGGTTTCGGCGGAAACCAACGATCCCGCGCTCTCGGTCAGTTTTAGCCCGGTGATATTTTCCTCGCTTTGGCATTATCTCGCGGCGCAGTCGCAAGCCGTGGTTGCGGCGGTCGATCCTGCCAAACCACTGCAAAACCTGGCATCAAGACCGGTTTCGGTGAGTTTGGGAGGGCGGGTTTTCAAGCCGGCATTCGATAATTTTTTAACCGAAAATACCATGGACTCTCTAAGCCGTATGCTGTACACGGGTGATTTTACCGGCAGTGTCAGACAACTAATGCTGGCCTTGGGTTTGTTGCTGCAGCCGGTGATGGCCGGTGGCAACGGTATACAAGCCGATAAAAGCCTGGTGTTGCCGTTACCCGGTAGCGGGAATTACAGCTATTATGCAGCGACCTTCTGGATGCATCTGATTACCCCGTTTTTAACCCGCAGAGATTTCGAACTCGCGCTGTTTTTAACGACCTTGGCCGGGAAACCGGTGTTGGTGCTGGGTTTTAACGGCACCTCCATGCAAACTTTATTGGCGCTGTTTGATGCCCAAACCGGTCAAGACCACCACATAGGTTTTGATTCCATGGACTGGGTGGAAAATGAAATTATTACCGATTACGGTTTGACCAAGCTCTCCAGTTATTTGATGCAGCCCGGTTTGTCGCTGGCATCGGCGCTCAAATCGTTTCATGCCGCCTTCATAGGGATTTAGCTTATGCGCGTTACCTGTCTTGGGAAATTAATCGGACTGATGGCTTTCTGTATGGTCAGCGGGGTGCATGCGACCGAGACCGATGGAAAAACCGTTATAGTGACCGGCACGGTGCCGGATCAAGCCAGCAAAGAAGGCATTTTGCAACGCCTGCGCGAGCTGTACGGCAAGGAGCAAGTCGTAGACCGGATTGAAACCGGCAATGTGATTTTACCGGTCAACTGGAACCAAAATGTGCAAGGCTTGCTTAACCCAAAGCTCAAACAAGTGCATAACGGTGAGCTTAACGTTGACGGGACCACAGTCAACATAAAAGGCGAAGTCGCCAACGAATTTCAGCGTCAGGATGTCGCCAGCGATATTGCCACCCGGTTAAACGCTAACTATTTGATCAACACGGCATTACGGGTTGTGGAAAACAAACAAACCGTGCTGGATTCGGCGTTAAAAAAACGCATCATTGAGTTTGATACCCGTAGCGCCGTGATCAAACCTTCCGGCAAAGCGATATTGGATGAACTTTTGGCACCTCTGCGCAGTATGAGTTACCGCAAGTTGGAAGTGACAGGCCACACCGACAGCGTAGGCTTAAGGGAAAATAATATTACCCTAAGCCAGGCCCGGGCTGAGGCGGTGAAGTCCTACCTGACCGCCAAGGGCATTAATCCCGAAACCATAGAAACTTCCGGTAAAGGCCCGGACATGCCGGTTGCCGTCAATAGCACGCCCGAAGGGCGGGCCAGCAACCGGCGGATTGAATTTAAAATCGTGGAATAACGCGGACGGGTTTGTAACTGGCAAATTTCAGCTTTTTTAAGGGGCAGGCAATATGTTAAAAGCGAATTTAAAAAACTGGCAAGTCTTCGCCGGCTTGTTAACGGCACTGACGGTGCCCGGATGCGGGGGGCTGAGCAACTTGTGGTCTAGCACCGTTAGCGGAGTACAAACTGCCGACAACGTGATTGGTCTCGCTTCCCAGCCGCAACAAGCGGCACAATGGGCGGTGAACTCAAGCGGCGCCTATGTGCCCAGCTATGCGGTGGCGCCGACACTTGCCGGAGGCTTACCCTTGGCCGCCAGATTACCGAACGGTGAGATTGACCCTGACTATTTTAAAAGGCCCAGGGTCATTAACCTCAACATTCATGCCAGCCCGTATTTGAATCTGGATAGCGCGGGCAGGCCGCTGGCACTGGTGGCTAAAATCTACAAACTCAAGCAACCCGCCAGTTTTCAACAGGCGACTTACGACACCTTTCTCGATCCGCAAAAAGAACAAGCCGTCCTGGGCGGCGATTTGGTTGAAGTTAAAGAAATCACCTTGGTTCCCGGCCAAAAACACCACGCCGACGAAAAAGTCGACCGTGCCGCTGATTATATCGGCATAGTCGGGCTTTTCCGCGCGCCCGCGCAAGGATATTGGCGGGTGACGTTTCCTGTTCAGCCCGCGGAAAAAACCGGGATTACCATCGGTGCCTTGGCCTGCACCCTGGTTGCAGGCGTTGGACCGGTCATGGCGCGGGAGAACGAAGAAGTCAGCATTACTCAGGATTGTAAAAGTTAAACCGTTTTTTTAGATTTTTATAGGTTGTAAATCCGTGAACAGCACTGCAAAAATTTTATGGGGCGAAGGCTTATTGCTAAGACCTCAGCACTTCCAACAGCAGGATCAGTACCACGAAAGCCGCTTGAATGCGGTGGCAAAAGCGTTGCAGCCTTATCATTGGGGGGTGTTGAACCTAAAGTGCGACGAAGATGCCCTGGTCAACAACACCTTGAGGCTGCTGGAATTAACACTGATCTTTCAGGACGGGGAAATTGTCAAAGCGCCCAGCCAAGACGACTTGCCCGACGCAGTGGATTTAAGCGGAATCCCGCTATCGCAGCAAACGGTTAGCTTTTATATCGGGTTGCCGCTGCTGAAAAACTTTTCCGGGAATTCTACCGCGTCAACTGATACGGCTCCGGCAGCGCGTTATGTGCAAACCAATGCCGACGCACCTGACCTGTTCACTCATGCCGTGGATGCCGAACTAAACTATTTGAAAAAAGCCATCCGTCTGGTTTCGGAACACGATACCCGCGACTCGCTGGTTAGTTTTCCGTTGGTCAGGTTGCGCCGAATTTCCACGGGTGGGTTCGAACTTGACCCCCAATTTGTGCCGCCCAGCTTGTCTATTCGCAGCTCAGCGCTTTTATTTTTGCAGCTGCGGCGCTTGCTGGATGCCCTGCAGGCCAAGGTTAACGCGTTGTACGGCCATCACCGCGAACCCAGCAAGCATGTCATTGAATTCCGCTCCGGGGATATTTCCTCATTTTGGCTGCTACATACCGCAAGCGCCGCGTTTGCGGGCTTAAGCCACTACCTGCACCACCCGGATTTGCATCCGGAACGGCTGTTCGAGCAACTGCTGAATCTGGCGGGCGCTTTGCTAACCTACTCCAGAACCCTGGTGTTAAGCGATCTGCCTATCTACCAGCATGATGATCCCGGCCCATGTTTCAGCAAAATCCATTCGATAATCCGCGAACTTCTGGATACCGTGATTTCCGCCAAATATTTTGCTATCGCGCTGAATGAAATCAAACCGTCTTACCATTACGGCATGCTGGATTCCGGCAAAATCAACAGCGAAACCAATTTATACATTGCCGTGGCCGCCACGATGCCCGCGCTGGAACTGGTGGAAGCCATACCCTTGCGATTCAAGGCAGGCGCGCCCGATGATGTCGATAAATTCGTACTGTCCGCCATGCCCGGCCTAAAACTGGTGCACTCGCCGCAGGTGCCGTCCGCCGTCCCGGTGCGACCCGACACCTTTTACTTTCTGTTGGAAGCCAAAGGGCCGCTGTACGACCGCATGCTGCAAGCCCAGGCGATCAGTATCTATGTGCCCTCCGGTATTCCCGATCTCAAGCTGGAACTGATGGCGGTTAGCTCATGAACACCCGGTTTTCACCCTCGTTAACGGCATCCGGGCCTTACCATTTTAAGGATAAAGCATTTGTCCCCAGAACTTTGCTGGACTTATTGTACGACGGCTTCTATGCCTTGTTTTTGCTGAAAAACCACAATAATCCCGAAGGCCAGGAGGCCTTTGCCAACAACGTCACCTATTTTCTGCAGGAATTTGAGCACAATGCCCAACAACTGGGCGAGACCGCAGAAGCCATTCAAGCCGCCAAATACGCGTATTGCGCGGCCGTGGACGAAGTCGTTCTGCGTTCCGATTTCAGCATACGCGCCCAATGGGAGAGCCACCCATTGCAGCTGACATTATTCGGCGATCAACTGGCGGGAGAAAATTTTTTCCTGGAGCTGGACAAATTACGGCAGCAAGGTGCCAAGTACCTACAAGCACTGGAAGTATTCCACATGTGCTTGTTATTAGGTTTTGAGGGCAAATACCTGCTTGAAGGCCGGGAAAAGCTGAATTACCTGACCGCCCGTCTGGGCGATGAAATCGCGCTGATCAAAGGCAAAAGCGCCGGCTTTGCGCCGCATTGGGCACGGCCCGATAATTTTATGCATAGGCTTAGACGCGATGTGCCGGTCTGGCTGATCGGCGGCATGTTTACCACGCTGGCGCTGGCCGGCTACGGTATTTTTGCCTGGAATCTCAGCCAAGCCACCGAAACCAGTCTAAGCCCCTACCATCAGCTGGTGCAACTGCCGCCGGCCACCGCCAATATTACCATTACGCTGCCGTGAGCTTAGCTAACTACCTGTGAGGAAACGCCGATGACCAGTCAACCTTTCAGCCAACACGCCCGGCTGATTCGTATAGAAACCGCGCAAGGCTCGGGCTTGCCCGAATCCCTGGTGGCGGAAAGTTTTACCGGGTTTGAAGCGGTTAACGCCTTGTTTCATTTTGAAATCGATGCCCTCAGCCTGTCCACCGATGTCGATCTTAAACTGTTTATCGGCGAACAAATCACCTTGCGCCTGCTGTTGGCCGATGACAGTTTAAGAGCCTGGCACGGCTACTGCACCGAAGCTGCCTGGCTGGGTGCCGACGGTGGTCTGGCACGCTATCGGCTGCGCCTGGAACCGTTTCTGGCTTTCCTGACACTGCGCCGCGATGCGCGGATTTTTCAAGATCAAGACCTGCGCGGCATCCTCACCACCGTGCTTAAGGATTACCCACAGGCCAATTTCGCTTGGGACGTTACCCAGACCCTGGCCCAACGCGACATCTGCTGCCAATACCGGGAAAGCGATTTCGATTTTCTGGTCAGACTGCTGGCCTCGGAAGGCCTCAACTGGCGCTTTGAACATGACCAAACCCCGGACGCCGGCGGCGAAGACCAAGGCCATGCCCGCCACAAACTGATCTTGTTCGATGCCCAGGCTCCGCTGCCGGCGGTGCCCGGCAATCCCGTGCTACGCTTTCACGGCGTGCGCGCCAGCGAAGCCGACGACAGCATCCAACACTTCAGCGCCAGCCGGCAGGTGCAAAGCAACGCCGTGGCGATTTCCAGCTGGGATCCTTACCAACTGGTGGCGCCGGCGGCGGAAACGGCGTCCGCCTTGGATGTCGGCGACACACCGCAACTGGCGGTCTACGACGGGTCGCTGGAACGCCGGTTTGCCGATCCTGCCGTGGCCGGCCGCCACGCCGAACTCAGGCTTAAAGCCCTGGAACTGGGCAATAAAGCCTTCGAAGGCCGCAGCGCTGTACGGCAACTGAACCCAGGCCATGGCTTTGAACTCAGCCAGCATGAACGTTACGCCGAAGACAACCAATTCACCGTAGTCTCGGTCAGCCACCAAGCCACCAACAACCTGGACGCCGGCATGGCCCGGCTAAGCCTCGCCAACCCGTTGGAACGTGGCACCTACCGTAACCAATTTACCGCCGTGCGTCAGGCCGTCGCCCTGGTACCAACGCTCACCGCCCAACCCGCCGCGCCCACCGCCTTGGGCCCGCAGACCGCCTTGGTGGTGGGGCTGGAAGAGGCGCCGTTGACCACCGACCGCG
>PERF01000073.1 GCA_002928495.1 Methylobacter sp.
TCGCTTGGTGGAGTAGCACGATCCGGAGCCGGACCAAAACCCCATAAATTTACCAATGGCCCAACAGTAATATCAAAAGCCCCGTTGGATAAATGGCTTATATCCTGGGCTTCTTTTATAACCTCGTATAAACCTTGAGAAATTGGCAACCAATCCGAGCTAATATTTTTATTAATCAGCGATAACTCTGAATCATCAATATAAGTAGACATTTGGTGATCTATCCTATTGAGAAGCTTGTCAATGTCCTTCTTTAGCCCATCTATTTCAAGGGTTTCGGGAAGCTGACTCACTTTAATATGGAAACTCGTACCTTCGGTAAAACCTGAATGATAGAAAGGATAGTCTTTTTGGTTGCTTTCGGACTGATTTTGACATCCGTAAAATAAAAAAACGAGGCACACGATAAACCATGTCCCTCGCCTTGGAATTAAAAGTTTCATTGTTAATTTCTTTTGGTATCCCTGGAAAAGTCCAGGGATACATTCATTGGTTGTAATTAACCGCCGAAATCGTCGAGCATGATATTTTCCGGCTCAACACCGTTTTCAAGCAGCATATTAATAACGGATGAGTTCATAATTGGAGGGCCGCACATGTAAAACTCACAGTCTTCGGGTGCAGGGTGTTTTTTTATAAAATTCTCATAAACAATATTATGAATAAACCCTGTATAACCTTGCCAATTATCTTCCGGTAGCGGGTCTGATAACGCGACATGCCATTCAAAATTATCGTTTTCTCTGGCCAACATATCGAAATCATCCACGTAGAACATTTCGCGTTTGCTTCTAGCGCCATACCAAAAAGTGATTTTACGCTTACTACTAATTCTTCTTAGTTGATCAAAAATGTGTGACCGCATAGGCGCCATACCGGCGCCGCCACCAATAAATACCATCTCAGCATCGGTTTCCTTGGCAAAAAATTCACCGTAAGGACCGGAAACGATACATTTATCACCGGGCTTCAGACTGAATATATAGGATGACATGATTCCCGGTGGAACGGTATCCGGTGCGCCTGGAGGTGGGGTCGCGATCCGCACATTAAGCATAATTTCTTTTTCTTCAGGGTAGGATGCCATGGAGTAAGCTCTTAATGCCGGCTCTTTAACCGTAGAAACATAACGCCAAAGATTATATTTATCCCAGTCGCCATGGAATCTGTCTTCGACAATAAAATCACTATATTTTACGACATGGGGAGGGCATTCGATTTGGATATAACCGCCTGCTCTATAATTAATGCTTTCACCTTCAGGCAGATCCAAAACAGTTCTTTAATAAAAGTAGCTACATTGTAATTTGATCTGACTGTACACTCCCATTTTTTCACGCCGAATACGCTGTCTTCGACTTCAATTTCCATATTGTTGCGCACGGTTACCTGACAAGATAAGCGCTCGCCTTCCGCAGCTTCGCGTTTGGTAATGTGAGATGTTTCTGTTGGCAAAATCTCTCCGCCACCAGAAAATACTTTTACTTTGCATTGAGCACAAGTGCCACCACCACCACAAGCAGAGGAAACAAACAGTCCATTATCTGCCAGTGCGGTCAAAAGTTTCGAACCAACAGGCACATGAATCTTTCTTTCATGATTAATAACAACCTCGACATCACCTGCAGCTACCAGTTTGCTTTTAGCGCCAATAATGACATACACCAAAGCAATAACAATGGCCGTAAAAATGATAATGCCTAATATTATTTCCAGCATTACGATACCTTCCTTAAAGTTGAATTCCAGAAAATGCCATGAAGCCTAGCGACATCAAACCTGCAGTAATAAACGTTATGCCTAAACCTTGAAGTCCGTCAGGAATATCACTGTATTTAAGTTTCTCGCGCACGCCTGCAATAACCGTAATGGCTAAAGCCCAACCCAGACCACTACCGACACCATAGGTTACACTTTCAGCAAAATTATAATCACGCTCAATCATAAACAGACTTCCACCTAAAATGGCGCAGTTTACAGTTATTAGCGGCAAGAAAATGCCCAATGCGGAATATAAAGCTGGAAAAAACTTGTCCAAAATCATTTCCAAAATTTGCACCAATGCCGCGATCATGCCGATGCAACTTAATAGCGCTAAAAAGCTTAGATCCACGCCACTAATACCAAGCCAGGACAAGGCATCTTCCTTTAATAAGGCATGGTATACAAGATTATTGGCTGGAACGGTAATTGTCTGCACCACTAGAACGGCAATACCCAAACCCATTGCCGTTGCGATTTTTTTAGAAACCGCCAGAAAAGTACACATCCCTAAGAAAAAGGATAAAGCCAGATTTTCAATAAAAACAGCTTTAACAAATAAACTTATATAGGCTTGCATTAGTGGTGCCCTCCCTCGCCGTGAGCAATCGGCATAATTTTAAAATCGGCTTTTTCCCTCTGATTAGGTTTTATTTGTCTGAATACCCAAATAATTAAACCGATAATAAAAAATGCGCTGGGCGGTAATAACATTAAGCCGTTTGGCTCATACCAACCACCATCTTTTACTAGCTGAAAAACTTCAAAGCCTAGTAATTTACCTGAACCTAAAGTTTCTCTGAAAAAAGCAACGATAACTAAGATTAAACTATACCCTAAGCCGTTACCAATACCGTCCATAAAACTCGCCAAAGGCGGATTTTTCATGGCGTAGGCTTCAGCGCGACCCATAACAATACAGTTGGTAATGATTAGTCCAACGAAAACGGATAGCTTTTTACTTACGTCATAGGCAAAAGCTTTTAAAATTTGATCGACAACTATCACTAGCGAAGCAATGATAATCATTTGAACGATAATCCGAATACTGCCTGGTATGTGATTTCTAATCGCACTGATAGCAGCACTCGAACATGCGGTAACCGAAGTGAGCGCAAGTGCCATAATCAATGAAGTAGACATCTGTGAAGTGACAGCAAGCGCGGAACAAATGCCTAATACTTGTAAAGTTATCGGATTATTGTTGATCAGCGGTGCAGTTAAAACCTTCTTGGTTTCTTCGTTTAAAATCGAATTTTTTACATCATTATCTAATACAGCACTCATATTTTTATCCCTCGCTGCCAGATTTAATTTTATTCAAATAAGGAGCGAACCCCTCATTACTCATCCAGTACTTGACCAAATTGGTTACACCCGTACTCGTTAGCGTAGCGCCTGCTAAACCATCTACCTGAAATTCCGAACCAGGTTTGGAGTTATCAACAACGCCTTTAATTAATCCAAGGGCCGGATCTCCAGATTCGTTATAAATCTTTTTGCCGTTCCATAGCGCGCGCCATTTCGGATTAACAACTTCACCACCCAGACCGGGTGTTTCTGCCTGATCGTAAAAATTTATACTTTGTACAGTTTGACCGTCGTTAGCCACAGCAAGAAAACCATAAAGCGTTGACCAAAGGCCATAGCCACTTACAGGTAGAATAATGGATTGTATGGCACTATCTTTTTTTACCAAATAAACCTTTGCAAGCTTCGCTTTTGTTCTGATGTGGGCAATATCTTTTTCAGGTGGAATCGCTATGCTTTGAGCAGGATCTTTCGCGGCTTTACGCTGGTCGTAATCTTTCGGATCTATGCCCTCTACATAATCCCCGGTTTCGATATCAACCAGTTTTTCTTCAATTTGTGCTGAAAAAGCTTGATCGACATCTATCCCCTCTTCTAAAAGACCAGCGACATCAAGAATATTTTTCTTCATGTCGAAGGACTTGTTATCAATTTGCAAAGGCTTTAAAGCAACGGCGGCGATAGACACTAAAATCGAACACAGTAAGCATAACGATAACGCGATTGCCAGTGTTTTTTCTAAGCTATCGTTACCTAATGCTAGAACTTTGTCTTTATAAGCTATGAATTTTTCATAGTATTCTGAATTTTTAATAGCATCAGGCAGCATGACGTTTCATCCTTCTTTTAATATTCGCTTGTACAACAAAGTAATCAATTATCGGCGCGAACATATTTGAAAACAAAATTGCCAGCATCATACCCTCTGGGAAGGCTGGATTAACAACGCGGATAATAACCACCATAAATCCAATCAGCAGACCGTACAACCATCGCCCTGCGTCAGTAGCAGCGGCTGAAACGGGATCTGTCGCCATGTAAACCGTGCCAAAAGCAAAACCGCCTAAAGTCAAATGCCAATACCAAGGTAGCGAGAACATAGCATTGGTTTCGCTACCAACTATATTTAGCAAAGTCGATGTTGCTATCATGCCGATTAAAACACCTGCCATGATTCGATACGAAGCAACGCGGGTGTACAATAAAAAGGCGGCACCAAGCATTATCGCCAGCGTTGACGTTTCACCCATTGATCCGGGGATAAAACCTAAGAAGGTTTGTATCCAGCTGTATCCACCCGTGATGGCCTCTACTCCGCCTGCCGACGCCAAACTTAGCGGCGTAGCAGCGGTAAAGCCATCAACGGCGACCCAGGCGGAATCACCTGAAATAGAGGCCGGATAGGCAAAGAAAAGAAATGCGCGCCCTGTAAGCGCAGGATTTAAAAAGTTTTTGCCGGTTCCGCCAAAAACTTCTTTGCCGATCACGATGCCGAACGATATGCCCAAGGCCACCTGCCATAACGGCATATCCGGCGGCATGATAAGCGTATATAGCATCGAAGAAACAAGAAAACCCTCATTCACTTCATGACCGCGCACGGTGGCAAACAAAACTTCCCAAATGCCGCCTACGGCAAGTGTGACAAAATAAATAGGGAAAAAATAAAGCGCCCCATGAACAAGACAGGAAAATGGGTTATAAGGGTTATAACCGAATATCATCATGGGAATGCTGCGCCAATTATCGGCTTTCTCTAGCCCCATGCTAGCCATAGCCGCATTGGCTTGATAACCGGTGTTAAGGCAAGCCATGAAAATACAAAAGAATGTGGCTATAACCACAAAAGTCATGGTGCGTTTTAAATCATTGCCGTCACGAATATGTGTCTTGCCGCGCGTTACATCCGCTGGGGTATAAATAAAAGTATCCACCATCTCGTACAGGCCGTAATACTTTTGAAATCTCCCACCTTTTGTAAAATGCGGCTCTATACTGTCTAAAAAATCTCTAGCCGACATTATCCTTCCTTCTCAATTTTGGTTAAATTTGCTCTCAATACCGGACCGAAATCGTGCTTACCGGGATCGACAAACGTAAACAATGCTACATCTTCTTCATCTAATTCCAGGCAACCTAAGAGTTGTGCCTGATCGGTATCGCCCACTACTAATGCCTTTAAAAGGGGTGTAGACAAAATATCCATAGGCATAACATCTTCGTAGATACCAACCGGAACTATGGCGCGGTTACTACCGTTTTTATTGGTACTCAGAGGAAATTTACGGCCCGTATTTTTTTCTCGGCTAGATAAATAAACATCCAATGCCGAATATTTATCTTTGCCCGGAACAATCCACCCAAACAACTCACGCGTCCGGCCTTCAGACAACACAGAAACCTGATTGCTGTAAAAACCAAGGTATGCCGACCAATCCGAGGCCTGCTGACCGTATAAAACAGAACCCGATATTATTCTATTTTCGCCTTCCACTAATTCTCCGACCGTCAAATCATCGAGATTGGCGCCGATACGGGTCTTTAGCAAACGGGGATTTTTTACTGCCGGGCCAGCTAGCGAGACTACTTTTTCAACATTCAGCCTGCCAGTGACAAATAACGCGCCAATAGCAATTACTGCTTGATAATCCAAATGCCAGACAAACTTTTCAATATTGACGGGATCAATAAAGTGGATATGTGTACTTGCAAGACCGGCAGGATGTGGGCCGGAAAATTCAGCCACTGAAGCAGTGGCGCCATTCAATGCTAAATTCGCATCGGCAGCCTTACAAACATAGGTTTTTCCGTCAGTTAATTTTGCAATAACGGTTAAACCGTTTATAAAGTCTTGTATTTTTGAGTTAATAATGACTGCAGGATCAGCACACAACGGATTGGTATCGATGGCCGTTACGAAAATTGAATGTGGCTTGCTATCCAACATCGGAACTTTACCGTATGGACGAGTACGAAATGCGGTCCACAGCCCAGATTTAACCAGGTTTTCTTTAACCTGCTCAATACTCAAAGTGTCAAGTTGTGAAGCGGAGTACTGCGCGAAAACTTCTTCTTCGCTTCCAGACAGCTCTATTACGACTGATTGTAAAGCTCTTTTTGCTCCTCGGTTAATTTCTTTTACCACGCCGGCACCGGGAGAAGTAAACAAACAACCTGGATTTTTTTTGTCTTCAAAAATTGGCTGACCCAACCGGACTTTATCACCCTCAGCGACTAACATTGTCGGCTTCATACCCACAAAGTCTGCTCCCAAAACGGCGACCGACTTAACCGGATTACCCTCTTCTATGGCTTGCTTTGGTGCTCCTGAAATCGGAATATCCAAACCTTTTTTTATTGTAAATTGCATAATTGAAGCTATTCTCCAAGCAAGTTGCTACTAATACAGCTTAAATAAATTCGGCTGTTTAACAGCCAGTACGAAAAATACCTTTATAAATGTAAAACGCTCGCATTACACCATAAATTGCACGACTTCTCAACTTAGCTATCACGGTTTCTAACTCTGTTAGAATGCTTATGTTCTAATGGTATAGGTTGATCTAAAAGGTTGGAAAAGTAATTTGCATTTGAGTAAAAGAACTATTTACCAATAAGAAATTCTGCTGCAATTTAAACTAAAAATTATCCGTGCAAGCCAATTACTGAAACATTCAACACTCAAATTGTATTTAAAATTCCTTAAATAACTAAAACCGCTATCAAGTTAATTTATGTAACAAATGTTGGTAGACCTTGATGTTATCTCTGTTGTTTACAAAAACATCAAAAATACATTATTTTATAAAACCTAATTAAAATGGTTTTTTAATCGTTTCTCCAAGAACTTACTCACCAAAAATTAAACAATGCCTTTTCTTGCAGTTGTGTTACAGGAAGCAGTTCGCAATGCCGGATTGATCGCGCTTAATCATTTTAAAGATTTAAAACATGCCGGCGTAACTCAAAAGAGTCCCAGAGATTTTGTTACCAAGGCAGACCTTGCTGTGGAGGCGTTTTTAAAGCAAACACTGGGCAACCATTATCCTGAATATGGGTTTTGGGGCGAAGAAAGCGGTCAAACTGATAATCAAAGCCAACGCTGGATTGTTGACCCTATTGATGGGACTCATTCTTTTGCGCGCGGACAATATTTTTGGTCAATCAGTGTTGCCTTGGAAATAGATGGGGAAATTGTTGCAGGCTCAGTTTTTGCTCCTGCATTAGATGATTATTATTTTGCGGAAAAAGGGCAAGGCGCTTGGAAAAATGGAGAACCTATCCATGTTTCAAACACACAAAACCTGAGTGAGGCTATGGTTGCTACCGGCTTTGCCTGTTTGAGATCCTACCTAAAGAATAATAATTTAGCCAGATTTTGCAGAATTGCGGAAGTCACTACAGGACAACGACGGTTTGGTTCTGCAGCACTTGATCTTTGCTTAGTTGCCGATGGTCAAGTAGATGCTTATTGGGAACAAGAGCTTAATTTGTATGATATTGCGGCCGGCGCGCTAATAGCTAAAGAAGCCGGAGCTAGCATTACTGATTTTCAAGGCAATCCAGGTATTTTTCCTAACAACATCCTGGCTACTAATATTTTAATTTTGGATCAAATCTTACCGTTCATGTAAAAATCAACCTTTTTGGTTCTACGCAAGTGTGCAGTTAAAACAGGGGTCCCGATGAGAAAACCCTGACATTTATACAGTTTAGCGGTAGAGCTTAAAAATTGCCGCCCAAAGCTCATTGGTTTGATACAGTTCCGCCAATATTTCGATTGATAGCGCTTTATTCTAAAATACTACTGCACACTACCAGCCACAGGGGCCGGCAAAAGGAAGAGCTGAAATTAAGCTCCGAAATCAACATCTTATTCCCAACAAGCTCCGTACTAAAATATCGGATTTAATTGAAGTTAATTTCAGGCAACCGTTTAAACAACGTTAGTTATTGAAATACCAATCTGTGCGCCTTAAATTCTCTATGCAACAGCTTTCATGTGCAGAATAAAACACCACGCCGCATAAAGTAATGATCTAATCTTTGTTGAAACCAGACATCCCGGTTTCTATCAAGTTATCGAATATACAGCATAGGCTGAAACCTACATTTAAATAAGGCGTAAACAAAAAAAATTGTAAGCTTTATGACAAAATTTTTTTTTGAAGACAGCTTTCATTGTCATAATCACTCCATTTCCTTAGCCAAATCCCAATAAATCAGGCTCTTTAGCTTTTGGCAAGCCTTTTGCTTTTTAATTTTACAAAGGCTTTTGCCATAACGGCAAACACTATTAACCTCATAGCTTAAGTTCAGCTAGGTGCATTATGAAAGCCAATAACAGAACCATCATCATTGACGACACCACACTGAGAGACGGTGAGCAATCTGCTGGCGTGGCTTTTTCCTTGCAAGAAAAATTGGCTATCGCGCAACAATTAGCGGCCTTGGGTGTCCCTGAGCTTGAAATCGGCATCCCTGCAATGGGGGCACAAGAACGTGATGAAATAAAAACCATTGCTGCACTCAATCTACCTTGCCGGCTTCTCGTCTGGTCCAGAATGCGCAAAGATGACTTAAAGCTTTGCCTTGGCTTGGGGGTGGATTGGGTGGACTTATCTATTTCCGCTTCGGATCAACACATTCAAAGCAAATTGAAACAGACCAGAAGCTGGGTTTTAAATACGGTTGACAGTCAGGTAAAAGCAGCAGTCGATCTAGGCATGCAAGTTTGTGTGGGTGCAGAAGATGCGTCCAGAGCGGATTATGATTTTCTAATCCAATTGGCTGAAGCCGCGCAAAGAGCCGGCGCAAAGAGAATCCGCTTTGCCGACACCGTGGGGATTATGGAACCCTTTGGAGTTTTTGAAACCATTAAACAACTCCGGGCCAATACCGATCTGGATATTGAAATGCATGCCCACGACGACTTAGGCTTGGCAACCGCAAATACTCTGGCTGCTGCTCTTGCTGGTGCAACTCATCTTAATACGACTGTGAATGGGCTTGGTGAACGCGCCGGCAATGCTGCTCTGGAAGAAGTAGTAGTCGGCTTAAAACAGCTATACGGCATTGAAACCGGAATTTGCCTACATGCATTCCCTGCACTGTCCGAGCAAGTTGCTCAGGCTTCAGGCGACTCAATCGGCAGCCGTAAAAGCTTGGTGGGCAAAAACGTATTCAGCCATGAGGCTGGAATTCACGTGGATGGTTTGTTAAAAGACCCCAAAAATTATCAAGGCGTCGACCCTGCCATTGTCGGTCGCAGTCACCAATTGGTTTTAGGCAAGCATTCCGGCACTCAAGGTGTCATTTATGCTTACCAACAATTGGGAATATCTATCAGCAAAACCCAGGCGCAAGCTTTGCTGCTGCAAGTTAGACACTTTATCAATGAGTTTAAACATGTCCCTGATGCGGTCGACCTTAACCGCTTTCATCAAAATCTAACGGAGATGGCATTATGAACGAGGCTAACGAACAATCGGTCTTCGAAACCGAGATTAAAAATGACTTAAAAGAAATGCCGGAACAAGACGACCGCTATCCCGGCACTTTCTTCAGAATCCCTGGTGCGCCAATAACCAGTAATACTGCTTGGAAAATAAACTAATGCCGGGAGTCACACCCATACACAATCAAACACAGCTTTATTAACTGCTTAGCTTTTTTGCCCAATGGCGAGAGAATGTTTGTTGTGTTTTTGGCCGTGATCCTACTGCCCATAGCGCTTGGGGAATATTATTGACTTGTTCAGGTGTTTATCCAGTGTTAATACAGAGAATAAGCCGCCTCTGGAAAGCGAATTGGAAACTAGCTCCCAGGCTGCTTGCAGCTATCGGTAAAATGTTTACCCGTGTCGATATTCATCTGGGGGTGATCGTTGGCCGGCGTTTATTCATCGATCATGCCGCTGGGGTTGTCATAAGCGAGACTGCTGAAATCGACAACGACGTTACGCGTTACCATGGCGTTACCCTGGGCGGCATTACTTGGAACAAAGAAAAACACCATCACTTTGGGCGATAACGGTAGAGTCGCGACAACTCGGTTGTTGCTAATGCAATCGGCTTTTTGTATATGCGTTTAGGTGAACCTGAAATCAGCCGGGCCATCTTGAAAAACTGGCTAGTCTCGACAGTAAAAATAGGATCGGAGTGGCTGCCCTGCCTGAGCTTGTGTTGAATCGACTAAACGACTAACCCAGTCCCGGTAAATTAATGAAATTCGGTTAAAAACCAGACATAGACAAAGTAGCAAATAAGCATTTTTTTTAAAATTTTTAGAATTATGATTAACAAAGCAATAACCATGAGCCTAGAAGAAGATTTGGAAGTGCTGGAATCAACCGAAGATGTTTTAGAGTACTTCGAGCTGGAATATGACCAGACTGAGGTTCATGTCAATCGTTTGCATATCGTGCCGCCCTGTCACAATTATCTGGCAGATGCGGCAAAAACCAGGCCGGACGATGAGGCTCCTAAACGTGTTATCTACCGCAAACTACCTCAACGCACCTACCAAGACCTTGTGGAATCCGATGTGGTTACCGAGAAAGTGTTCAAAGTTTTCCACATGGCTGAACCGCAATCCGGTGTTGTTGCCCTTAGCGACGTTAAGACATTATGAAACCGGAACGTTTTGAGGAAGGCCGTTTTGAGTATGGCCAATCTGTGCGGGTTACTCGCAATATTCGTAATGATGGCACATTTCTACAAGATCAAGGGATATTAACTGTGCATTTTCTAAGTCATGGAGGCATGCTTGGCTGCCGGCCTGAAGAACTGATCAGTGCTGATGAACCATGGAATCCGAGCCGGTTTGAATTTCGTGACAAAGTAGTTTGCAAAACCGATCTAGTTGTCCAAGGCAATATTTTATTTCCACAGGAAACCGAAGGCGAAGTCTACAAAATACTGCGTGAAGACAAGCTTATTCAATACCCTGTCGCTTTTCCCAGCAGCAGAATATTACACGTGCCGGCCCTTACGCATCCGGAATCGTTTATAGAACCAGAACTGTGATTATTATGGCTTCTACAGATAATAACACCACAACGCAAAACACATATAATTTGCTAAGAGCAGCTTTGCTGTTGTTCAAAAAGCCCCCTGCCGATTTGACAGAAGCCGAGCTTAATCAGGCAAAAACTCAGGCTACTAAAGAATTTGTTCTTGAATCACGAATACTAAGCACGCCGGAAGCTGCCTCAGTAATCATTTCAGACCAAGAGTTGTCAATGGCGTATCAAGAAATCCGTAGCCGCTATCAGGACGAAGAAAGTTTCAGCACCGATCTGGCCAAAAATCAGCTTAACCAAGAAAATTTGATGTCCGCCTTAGGCCGCCAATGTAAGGTCAACACAGTATTGGAATTGGTGGGACAAAAAGCCCCATCTATCAGTGAGATTGAAATAGGTCTTTACTACCATTTGCATCCGGAGCAATTTAATATTCCTGAACGGCGCGAAGCCAGCCACATATTTATCAGTGTTAATCCCATCTACCCGGAAAGTTCTGAACAAGCTGCATTTTCCAGAGCCAAGGAATTAGCCATCAGGCTGCAAAAAAAGCCCTACAAATTCGCCGACTTCGCACTAAAAAACTCTGAATGCCAAACCGCTGTCAAAGGCGGTGAATTAGGTGCCGTTCAACGGGGTAAACTCCTCCCGGAATTGGACGAAATATTATTTACCATGAAAAAAGGTGATGTCAGCCCGGTGATTCGCTCAGAAATCGGCTTTCACATATTATTCTGCAAAAACATTTTAAAGGCAGAGGTTGTTTCATTGGCCAAAGCCACTCCCAAAATCCGCCAGCTAATGCAAGACCGTGCCCGGCGAACCTGCCAACGGGCTTGGTTAGCCAGCTTACCTAAACCTGAATCCGGGGGAAGCTATTATGAGTGACAAAGAGATTAAACACTGTTCATTTTGCGGCACTAGCCAATCAACTTCGGTACCTTTAATTGCGGGTGCGGAAGGTTATATTTGTGGCGCTTGTGTGGTTCTAGCCAATCAAGTAGTGACTAATTGGAGCCGTAAAAAAGAATTATCGGAAATGCAAGGTAACCTACCGATCCCGGCCAAAATCAAAGAGCATTTGGATCAATATGTTATCGGGCAGCATCTGGCAAAAGAAATTTTGTCGGTTGCCGTTTACAACCACTACAAACGGCTAAAACACGAGAGCGGTGATGCCGGATTAGGTGAATTTGACCGCGACGTAGAAATCGGCAAATCAAATATTTTAATGATCGGCCCCTCGGGAACCGGCAAAACCTTATTGGCAAGCACTTTAGCTAAAATCGTCGGCGTGCCTTTCGTTGTTGCGGATGCGACCACCCTCACTCAAGCGGGTTACGTGGGTGACGATGTAGAAAACATTCTCGTCCGGTTGCTGGATGTCGCCGAAGGCAATATCGCTAATGCGGAATGGGGCATCGTTTATATTGACGAAATCGATAAAATAGCCCGCAGCCCGGAACAGCAAACCGGCACGCGCGATGTTTCCGGCGAAGGCGTACAGCAAGCCTTACTAAGGCTGGTAGAAGGTTCTCAGGTCAAAATCCCTGCTAAAGGACACCGTAACAAAGACGGCGATACTATTATCGATACCCGGAACATTTTGTTTATCGCCGGCGGCTCTTTTCCCGGCCTGGAAAAACATGTGGAAAAACGCTTGTTGCCAACCAATTCAGCCATCGGATTCCATGCCGAGGTAAAAAATACCACCGTCAAACCATCGCTGGACGATATGCTTAATGCTACTCAGCCGGACGATTTGCGCCGATTTGGCTTGATTCCGGAATTCATAGGGCGCTTCCCTGTGTTGGCGCCACTTGAAGCATTGGATGTTGATGCGCTTATTCAAGTTTTGACCGAACCCAAAAATGCGTTGGTACGGCAATACCAACAATTATTTACCTACGAGGGAGTCAAACTGCATTTCGAAGAAGAAGCACTGGTGGAAATCGCTCAAAAAGCAATCGAGCGTGAAACCGGAGCTAGAGGCTTACG
>PERF01000074.1 GCA_002928495.1 Methylobacter sp.
GCCCACGCCTTATGTGCGTTGGCAGACGGTTTCTTTGATAGGGTTCCAGACGGTTCCGCTGTTTATGCTGCCGTATTTTTTGTTGCCTTTGCTGGGCGAGCTGGGATGGTTTGACAGCGGGGCCGGTGCCTGGCTGGCCGACCAACTGTTTCCCGACGACGGTGGCGGCGCGCGCGAATATTGGCGTAGCGTGGGCTTTATTCTGGCCTGGCCGCTGTTTATCGCCAATGTTTTTACCCAGCAGCCCAATGTCGCCTGGCTGATTATCGCTATGCTGCAGACGTTTGTGCTGATCCCCTGGTTGGTCTGGCGTTACGGCAAGGGCGCGTATTGTGGCTGGATTTGCTCGTGCGGGGCGCTGGCGGAAACCCTGGGCGATGCTCACCGCGGCAAGATGCCGCACGGCCCGGGCTGGAACCGGCTGAATTTGGCCGGGCAAGTCATTTTAGCTTTCGTGTTTATGCTGTTGGTGCTAAGGGTGTTGTCCTGGATGCTGGACGGCGAGCCGGTCGGAGTGGGTTTGGCGGCGGTTTTCACCGGACTGGCTTTTGATTACCAAGCGCTGGGTGTGCCGCTGAATTACGCTACCGTGGTGGATTACTTTCTATCGGGCATGTTGGCTATGGGATTGTACTTTCATTTCAGCGGGCGCACCTGGTGCCGGTTCTTTTGTCCGCTGGCGGCGTTGATGAATATTTACGCCCGCTTCAGCCAATTCAGAATTTTCGCCAGCAAAGAAAAATGCATATCGTGTAACGTTTGCACCTCGCTATGCCACCAAGGTATCGATATCATGACCTTCGCCAGCCAGGGCAAAGCCATGGAAGACCCGCAGTGCGTGCGCTGTTCGGCGTGCGTGGCCGGTTGCCCGACCGGGGCTTTGAGTTTCGGCCGGCTGGCCGCGAACGGCGAAGCCAAATTGGATCGCTTGCCGGCATCGTTGCTGCACGCCGGGCAAGGCTGAGTCAAGCCGGCCCGGCAGCCGGTAAGGCAAAGGTAAAGGTGGCGCCGGTGTCTTCATTGACGACCGAAATAGTGCTACCGTGCAGTTGCAATATGGTTTTGGTAATCAGCAGGCCCAGCCCGCCGCCGCCATGCTTTCTGGAGTACTTACGCAACGGCGATGCGCGGTCGAACAAGCCGGCCAGATGTTCCTCGGCGATACCGGTGCCGGTGTCGGAAACCCGCACGTGGATGCGGCTGCGGTTTTGCGCCAGCTCCAGCACAATCTCCCCGCCTTGGGGCGTATAACGCAAGGCGTTGTCTATCAGATTAGTCAGCACACGCTCGATCATGCCGATATCCGCCCAGGCCATGGGCAGGCTGGAATCAAACACGGTTCTGAGGGTAATGCCGCGCTGACTGGCGGTTAACTCAAATTTTTGCATAAGATCCTGGGCCAGTTCCTGGATGTTGAAAGCCTCGCAATTCGGTGTTTCCTCTTCGCATTCCAGTTTGGCCAGCTCAAATAATTGCTGGGACAGCAGCGCAACATGCCGGCTCTGCCTGACTGCCGCGTGCAGGTAGCGCTGTTGTTCCTCAATGGATAAGGTGTCCGATATGCGCAGCAAGGTTTCCAGATAACCTTGCATGGACGCCAGCGGGGTGCGGATGTCATGCGAGACGTTAGCAATCATGTCGCTACGCAAGTCGCTTTGGCGTTGGAGCTGGCTCATCTGGTCGCTAATACGGCCGGCCATAATTTCGAAGGCCTGGGCGAGCATGCCGATTTCATCCCGACTGGCGCTGATTTTCGGGCAGACGTGCAAGGCACCGTCAAAACCCATCTTATCGAAGGCAGCAACCGTGCAGGTTAACGCATTAAGCCGGCGGGTGAGAATGGAGAACAGGCCTAAACCGGTGGACAACAGGATCAACAAGGCCCATACGCTCGCCCATGCCGCCAGTTGAAAGGCATGGCCTTGCCAGATTTGGTCGGCAAGTTGCCGGTAATTGTTACCCGTGACTATGATGTACAGGTAACCGGCGGTTTCCCCCCTTATTTCCAGTTCGGCCACGCTAAATACGCTGGGATTAGCCGGGTTGGCGGGGTTGTCGCCCGCTAGCGGCAAGGCGGCGCCGGCTAAAAACGCCTGGATGGGCGCCAGGCTGACTTTATTGAGTTGCATGGCTCCGGGTGGCGCTTCATGGGCAAGAATAACGCCTTCGGCATCCAGCAAATACACTTCGATACCGGGGTTGGTCATCATCAGCATGTGGAATAATTCATTAACCGATTCACTGTCAACTTCGTGGTCATCGGCTAGCAGCGGCCAGTGGCCGGCGATGTGCGCAGCCAGTCCGCGATTGAGCCGCTGGCTGATTTCCTGTTGATTATAAATGGCCGCAAACATCTGAATACTTTCATAAAGACCGCCGAAGACCAACATCAGCAAGGCGAAAGTCAGCGCAATACGGCTGTAAAGTGATTTAAACGTCATTGCCGGTTTCGGGATAGTCGATAAATTTGTAGCCCACGCCCCAAACGGTTTGAATAAAATTCGGCTTGGTGGTGTTGGCTTCGATTTTCGCTCTCAGGCGGTTAATGTGCGCGTTGACGGTATGTTCGTAACCGCCGTGCGAATAACCCCAAACCTGATCCAGCAAGGCCAGCCGGGTAAACGTTTTGCCGGGGTTGCGGGCAAAGAACAACAGCAGGTCGAATTCTTTTGCAGTGAGCGTAACCGGTTGTTTTGCCAAAGTGGCTTCGCGGGCGACCGGGTCTATCACCAAGTCGCCGCAGTATAGGGTTCCGGTTTTTTCTTCGGCCAGCCGGTCCAATGCCTGCACCCGCCGTAACAGCGCACGGATTCTGGCCAATAATTCATCCAGCGAGAAAGGCTTGCTGAGATAATCGTCGCCGCCCAGTTCCAGCCCCACAATGCGTTGGGTTTCGGTGGATTTTGCGCTGATGATGATAATCGGCAGGTAGCCCGGCATGTTTCTTACTTGGCGGCAGATTTCCAGGCCATCCAGGCCCGGCAGCATCAAGTCCAGAATCAATAAGCCGTAATGGTTGTTTCTCAGGCGCTCCAGGCCGTCATTCCCGTTAGTGGCCGCTTCCAGCGTGTAACCTTCATTTAATAAATTAACGGTGAGGATGTCCGCCAGGTCAGGGTCGTCTTCGATCAGCAAAATCTGTTTCATGGCGGGCTATGGCTTACTGGGGCAAAGGGTTAACGGCTATTTTCAGGGAATCCGCCGCGCTTTGACTAATCACTTTTAGTTTAATAATTTGTGATTAATTTGTTTAGATTACAGGTTCCCATTTACCGGGCCGTGCTGACGTACTTCCGGCGCGGACGTGTTTGACAGGCGCCGGCGGCCATGCTTAAATTAACGTACAGTATTCAAGAAAGGTCGATATTATGAACGCACATGGCGGCAAACGGCGGGGAGCGGGGCGGCCTAGAGGCAGTAATGCTTATGGCGAGCCGACAGTGCCGGTACGGATACCCAAAAGCCGGGTGATTTCGGTCAAGGCTTTTTTAGCGGCTTGCAAAGCCCAAAATGACCGGCAAAGCCCGGTAGAATCGATTGTCCCAGCCTCTGACAGTGGCCCGGATACCACCTTGCCGCTGTTTTCCACACGCGTGCAAGCCGGTTTTCCTAGTCCTGCTGATGATCATATCGAAAAACGGCTGAATTTGAACGATTATCTCATCAAACAAGCGGACGCCACTTTTTTGGTGACCATTACCGGCTTATCCATGCGCGATGCCGGACTCTTGCCCAAGGATGTGGTAGTGGTTGACCGCTCGCGCACGGCCGGCGTGGGTAATATTGTCATGGCCGTGGTGGACGGTGAATTCACCATCAAATACCTGGGTTTGGGCGAGCATGGCAATCCGCTGTTGATTCCGGCCAATCCCGAGTTTAAAGCCATTGAAATCAAAGAAGGCATGCAGTTTGAAATCTGGGGCGTGGTAACCGGTTCGGTGCGTAAATATTTATGAGTGCAACTATCGCGCTGGTGGACGTCAACAACTTCTACGTTTCCTGCGAGCTGCTGTTTAACCCCAAGTTGCGCGGCCGGCCGGTGGTGGTGCTGTCTAATAACGACGGCTGCATCGTCAGCCGCTCCGGCGAAGCCAAACGCTTGGGCATTAAAATGGGCATGCCTTGGTTTGAAGCCAGGGTGCGCTACAAAGACCACGGCGTGGCCGCGTTATCCAGCAATTATGCCTTATACGCCGACATGTCCAACCGGGTGATGTCGGTGCTGGCGGAGTTTGCGTCGGCCGCTGAGGTGTATTCCATTGATGAGGCGTTTTTGGATTTCTCGGGTTTAAGCGCTAAAACAGCCGCCGAATACGGCGTAAGGATCAGGCAAACCGTTTTGCAGTGGACCGGTTTGCCGGTGTGCGTCGGCCTGGGCAGCACCAAAACACTGGCCAAGCTGGCCAATCATTACGCCAAAACACAGCCCCAATACCACGGCGTGTTTGACTTAAGCACGTTGCCGGCGCGCGCCGGCGATGCCGTGTTGCAGAGTTTGCCGGCCGGCGATGTATGGGGTATAGGCACACCTTTGGCAGCCAAGCTCAAGCTTTTGGGCATAGACACCGCGCTGGATTTAAAACAAGCTCATCCGGGTTTGTTACGCGACCGGTTCGGCGTGGTTATGGCCAGAACCATTGCCGAATTAAACGGCGTGTCCTGCATCGGCCTGGAACAAATCAGCCCGCCCCGGCAAAATGTCAGCACCTCGCGTACTTTCGGGGTGCCGGTTACCTCGTTGCCAAGTCTGTCCGAAGCCGTGGTGTTTTACACTGCGCGCGCGGCGGAAAAAGCCCGGCGCCAAGAGGCCCTGGCCAGCGCGCTCAGTGTTTACATTAAAACCAGCAGTTTTGAGCCAAGGCCTTATAGCTCGGGCTGCCAAACCCTGGCATTGCCGGTGCCAACCAGCGACAGCAGGCAGCTGGCCAAACTCAGCCTGACCATTCTCCGGCACATTTACCGGCCCGGTTTCCGCTATCAAAAAGCCGGGGTGATCCTAAGCGGATTGGTACCGGTCAGCGAAGGGGTAACCCGGGATTTGTTTAACGGAGACGACGACCAATACCGGCAAAGTCAAAAACTCATGGCCGTGTTTGATCACATCAACAGCCGTTTCGGCCGGCAGACCCTAAAATTGGCCGGCGAAGGCTTTAAAGCGCCCTGGCAAATGAAACAAGCGTTTAAATCGCCGTCTTACACGACCTGTTGGGAGCACTTGCTGCAAGTGGAATAGCCGGTATTTTCAAGGATTTAAATCTAAAATTAGTGCTTTTTCAAAACTTTAACGGCATAACCCGGACATTTTCAGGCTTTGCTGTTTTGTAACAGCCAGACATGCTCTTTAACCCCGTGTAAACCTTTAAACTCATCGGCAAGCTCAACGCTCGTGACCAGGCTTAACTGGTAAATTGCCGCGTAGTGCCGGCGGACTTCTTCAGGGCTGATGGAAAACGGCGGGCCGCTCAGCTGAGATTGATCGTATTCAAAGCAAATCAACAGCTGCGGCGCTTGTTGGGTGATTGCGGTTAAATGGGCCGTGTATTGTTGGCGTAGGGTTTCAGGCAGTGCGACTAAAGCGGCCCGATCGTACACCGCATCGACCGGGCCGAGTAGGTTGTCGGACAATTCGAAGATATCGCCGGCAAAAATATCGATAGTGTCCGCACGGTAATGTTTTATCGGGCCGCGTTCGGTAATTTCCGGCGTTATGCCCAACTCCGAAAATAATTGCCCGACCGCCAGCTCGCTTAATTCGGCGCCGGCAACGCGGTAGCCTTGCGCGAGCAGCCAGCTAATATCCAGGGTTTTGCCGCATAGTGGCAGAAAAATGCGGCTGCCGGGGGGTAAGGACAAGGCGGCGAAGTTTTCTACCAGTAAGGGATTGGCTTCACTTTTATGGAATCCAATTTCATTTTTTGCCCAGCGGGCATGCCAAAATTCAGCATCCATAGAATTACCTGTAGAGTTAAGTATCAATTTAAGGCATTGCCATCGCTTTAGGTTCGCCAACCTATCCGCTTGTAAAAGCCGGGTAGACTCTGGACAACGTTAACAAGCCGTAGCGACTGCCCGGTTTTTGTCCCGTATCCATTCGCTCCAGGAGCCGGCATACAGTTTGGAGCCGCTGAGACCGGCATATTCCATAGCCAGCAGGTTATGGCAGGCGGTTACCCCGGAGCCGCACATATGGGCGGTCTGTTCCGGACGAGTATTGTGCAGCAAGGCGTTAAACTGTTCGGCCAGTCGTTCGGCCGGTAAAAACGTGCCGTTTGCTTTCAGGTTAAGATTAAACGGGCGGTTGAGTGCGCCGGGAATATGTCCGGCCACCGGGTCTATCGGTTCTTGCTCGCCGCGGTAGCGTTCGGCTGCGCGGGCGTCAATCAATTTCAGGGTTTTAACCGCCAGCCGGTCACGGACTTGCGCGGCGGTCAGCCAAGCATAGGTTTCCACGTAGGGGCGAAAAACCGCAGGCTTAATTTTAGGCAACGCCGTCGCCACTGGATAGCCCTGCCGTTGCCACTGCGGTAAGCCGCCGTCAAGTACGGCAACTTTTTCATGCCCCAGGTATCGCAACAGCCACCACAAACGCGCGGCAAAGGTACCGGCGGCATCGTCGTAGGCGACAACCTGGCTATGATTATTGATGCCCCAGGTGCCGAGTTGTTTCGCCAGCCGGTTGATGTCAGGCAGCGGGTGGCGGCCGGTGTAGTCTCTGACCTCAGATGATAAATCCCGGTTTAAATCAGCGTAGCGGGCACCGGGCAGGTGGCCTAAGCGGTATGCCGTGCTGCCGTAGTCGGGATTCATCAGGGCAAACCGGCAGTCGACAATGATCCAGTTGCTGTCGTTGAGGTGGTGTTTAAGTGTGTCTGCGGAGATAAGGGTTTTGTAGTTCATAGTTATAATTTTTAGTCTACGGTTAAGATGATTTTACCGGTATGCCGGCTGCTTTCCATCAGTGCATGGGCTAGACCGGCTTCGGTTAATTTAAAGGTGCTGTGGATAACGGGTTTGATACTGCCTTGTTCCAGGAGCGGCCAGACCTTGGCTTTTAGCTGCCGAGCAATGGCCGTTTTGAATTCGGTATCGCGGATTCTCAAGGTGGAACCGGTAATGGTCAGGCGTTTGAGCATCACCGGCAACAAGTTAATTTCGGATTTGACGCCGTTTTGCAAGGCAATCTGCACTAATCTGCCATCGGCAGACAGGCATTTTAGATTGCGCGGGAAATAGTCGCCGCCGATAATATCCAGAATAACATTCACGCCCTTGCCGTCGGTCAGCCGGCTAATGACTTCGACAAAATCCCGGGATCGGTAATTAATGGCGGCCTTGGCGCCAAGCTCCAAACAGAATGCGCATTTTTCGTCCGACCCGACGGTGGTGAACACGTGCGCGCCGAAAGCATGCGCCAATTGAATGGCGGTGGTGCCGATGCCGCTGCCGCCGCCGTGAACCAACAGCGTTTCCTGCGGCTTGAGTCCGGCGCGGTCGAATACATTACTCCACACGGTGAAAAACGTTTCCGGCAAGCCGGCGGCCTCGATTGCCGATAAGCCGATGGGGATAGGCAGGCACTAGCTGGCCGGGGCGGTGCAGTATTCGGCGTAGCCGCCGCCGCTGACCAGCGCGCAAACCTGGTCGCCGGGTTTAAATTGTGTGACTTGGTCTCCGGTTGCCGTTATGCTCCCGGCGATTTCCAGGCCTGGAATATCACTGGCGCCGGGCGGTGCCGGGTACAAGCCTTGGCGTTGCATCACATCCGGACGGTTGACCCCGGCAGCGGCGACTTTAATCAAGACTTCGTCGGGCCCAGGTTCCGGCTGCGGTCTTGATGCCGGCTGTAAGGTTTGGTTATCGATTTCTATGGCGAGCATGGCGGCAACAGTTTTTATCGCATTATACTGGATTCATTTAACGGTATGATATGCAGCTTTTTCAATTACTTGATGGATAAAACACTATGATTCGTGCAGGCATCGTCGGCGGCACCGGCTACACCGGTGTGGAGTTGCTAAGAATTTTGGCTTTGCATCCGGATGTCGAGGTTTGTGTAGTCACTTCGCGTTCCGATGCCGGAACCCGGGTTGATGCCTTGTATCCCAGCCTGCGCGGCGCAATCGATGCCGTGTTTACGCAACCGGATGTGGATGATTTAAGCCGTTGCGAGGTGGTATTTTTTGCCACTCCGAACGGTACCGCCATGCTTATGGCGGAAGACCTGCTGACGCGCGGAGTAAAAGTTATCGATTTATCGGCCGACTTCAGGATCAAAGAGGTCAAACTTTGGGAGCACTGGTACGGTATGGCGCATGCCAGTCCGGATTTAGTCGCCCAGGCGGTCTATGCCTTGCCGGAAGTCAACCGGGAAGCCATCAAAACCGCTAATCTGCTGGCTTGCCCCGGCTGTTATCCGACGGCGGTGCAATTAGGTTTTTTGCCGTTGCTTGAACAAGGTTTAACCGACCCCGGCCATTTGATCGCCGATTGTAAATCCGGCGTCAGCGGCGCGGGCCGAAAAGCCGAGCTGGCTTATTTAATGAGCGAGACCGGAGAAAGTTTCAAAGCCTACGGCGCCGGCGGGCATAGGCATTTGCCGGAAATCAGCCAAGGTTTGGCGCTGGCGGCCCAAAAGCCGGTAGGTTTGACCTTTGTGCCGCATTTGACGCCCATGATCAGAGGGATTCACGCCACTTTATATGCGCAAGTTCAGACCGATGTAAAATCGTTGCATGGGTTATACGAGCGGCGTTATGCGGAAGAACGTTTTGTCGATGTTTTGCCTTTGGGCGCGCATCCGGATACCCGCAATGTCAGAGGTAGCAACCTTTGCCAGATTGCCTTGCATCAGCCACAAGGTGGTGGAACGCTGGTTATCCTGTCGGTCATTGATAATCTGGTCAAAGGCGCATCCGGGCAGGCGGTGCAAGCAATGAACCTGATGTTTGGTCTACCTGAAGAAAGAGGGCTTGCTACGGTAGCACTTTATCCCTAATTGTTGACTAATTTACTTGGTATAGTCATACTCTAAGCACTAAATTTTTTTGTGGTTGTACTATGAGTAATCCTATTATTTTTACCGACAGCGCGGCTTCTAAAGTCGGCGAATTGATTGCCGAAGAAGGCAACGATAATCTGAAACTGCGGGTTTATGTCTCCGGCGGCGGCTGCTCAGGTTTCAATACGGCTTTACATTTGATGAAGAAGTCAACGAAGACGATACCCAAGTCGAAAACGGCGGTGTAACCGTGTTGATTGATTCCATGAGTGTTCAATATTTAAACGGTGCCGAGATCGATTATAAAGAGGATATTTCCGGTGCCCAGTTTGTTATTCGCAATCCCAATGCCACAACAACCTGCGGTTGCGGGTCTTCCTTCTCAGCATAAACGGTTAGCTTAAACCGTTAGTACCGGGATAGATGCCGCCCAGGATTACCGGGCGGCTTGCCCCGGTGACGGCAGTCAGATTTCCCGGTTGGTGGTTCAAGGTTTGCCGGGCCAGCCAGGCAAAGGCGGCCGCTTCCACATGGTCCGGGTGTATACCGTAATTCTCGGTAGTTGCCACCGGTAACGCCAATTCCAGCTTAAGCCGTTCCAGTAAAAATGCATTATGAGCGCCGCCGCCGCAAATGAGTATGCGCTCGGTTTCCGGCGCATGCTGTTTGATGGCATCGCCGATGGTACTGGCGGTTAAATAAACCAGCGTGGCTTGCACATCTTCCGGGGCATAGTTGGACAAATCCGTCACTTGGCTAAGCCAGGCTGAGGAAAAATATTCCCGGCCCGTGCTCTTGGGTGGCTTGGCATGAAAATAGGCGTCTTGTTTCAGTTGAATAGCAAGATCGCCTTCAATCCGGCCGGATTTAGCCCATTCGCCACCGGCATCTAATTCCTTGCCTTTATGCTGCTTGATCCATAAGTCCGATAAAATATTGCCGGGACCGGTATCAAAACCTATAACCGGTCTGGTGCCATTCGCGGGCAAAACCGTAATATTGGCAATCCCGCCGATATTTACCACGCAGCGGTGTTCGGTTACGCTGCTGAACACCGCTTGATGAAATGCCGGCACCAAGGGCGCGCCTTGCCCGTTGGCGGCAATATCGCGCCGTCTTAAGTCAGCTACGGTAGTTATGCCGGTGGCTTCAGCAATAATATTCGGATCGCCGATTTGCAAAGTAAACGGAAAGGGTGGGGTGGGTGCGTGAAACACGGTCTGTCCGTGACTGCCGATAGCTTTAATCGAGGAGGCTTGCAAGCCGGTTTGCTCAAGCAACGCCTGAACGCTAGCAGCGTAAAGCTTTCCGAGTTCGGCATCCAATTTGCCATAATCGTTAAGATCAATACTCCGGCCGGGACAGCTTAGTGTAAGCAAACGATGCTTGAGTTCTTCGCTGTAAGGAGTGTAGTGAAAGGCAACGGTTAGAATTTCGTCATCAGTAAATTTACCAAACAGCAGTCAATGCCGTCCAAGCTGGTGCCGGACATCAACCCAATGAAAAATTCAGCCATGAATTAATTTAAGTTGGAAGGTCCTTTAGCATAAAGGCTTTTGGATTTGATTTGAGCCAGTTGAGTCAGTAAGGGCATGGTTTGGACTCTAAAATCCGCCATTAAGGAACCGTCGATCGGTAATGTATGGGGGATTTTAACGGTTTCCGGGTTGCGGTGTTCACCGTCGACGTGGAATTCGTAATGCAGATGCGGCCCTGTAGCCAAACCGGTTTGACCAACGTAGCCGATTATTTCGCCTTGCTTGACTTTGATCCCTTCCGACAAGCCGCGTTTAAAGCCGGAAAGATGAGCATAGACAGTCTCATAACGGTCGCCGTGCTGAACAACCACAACTTGCCCGTAACCACCTTGGCGTCCGCAAAACAAAACCACACCATCGCCCGTGCTTTTCACCGGTGTGCCGGTTCTGGCGGCGTAGTCGACACCTTTATGCGCGCGAATCCGGTTCAGAACCGGGTGTTTTCGATGCATGCTAAAGTGAGAGCTAATTTGGGCAAAATCCACCGGTGTGCTTAAAAACGCTTTTTGCATGGATTGGCCGTCCGGGGTGTAATAATTGGCTTTCCCTGAACCGTCAAGGAATCTAACCGCCCGGTAAATATTATTTTGAGTGACAAATTCAGCGGCAATCACTTCATCGGTATCATCGTCCGCCGCCGTTTTGGCATAGATTACGGTAAAGTGATCACCGGGCTGCAAACTGTGGGCAAAATCAATGTCCCAAGCGAAAATATTGGTAAGCTGGGTTATCACTTCTTTCGATAAACCGGCTTCCAGACCATCCAAAAACAAGGACGTTTCGATATCAACATGCGCGCTGTTAAGGTTGGCTAGTGACAGAGGTTGCGTTGATAACCCGGGCTTTACAGGCGATTCAATAGGTGAACTAATGATATTGTCTGCCTCGGCAATGGTTTGGTTTATGCTTCGGGTTGCAATGCGCGGGGTTTTTTCTTGATGTGAATGTGCGTGGTTGACGGTATAAACTGACTGCGAGCGGGTAATTACAGTATGCTGTCGTGCAGAAGACTTACTATTGGCTTTGAAATTTTGATTTTGTTCAGAGGCGGCAAGTTGTCTGCGGGTAGTATTTCTATGGTTACTATTGCCGTTGGCGGCTGATTTTTGCGGTGACTTTGTTTTTTTATCCGATGTTTTGCTTTTCTTCCCGTGATCAGCAGTCGACGTCAGTTTGACCGAATGTTTGGCTGTGGGTTTGGCGTAAGCACAAGGTCCTGAAACAGCTATAACGGCGCTTATGCTTAACAAAAGGAAAGTGTAATTTTTATTTCTCACAAATCTTTTATTAATATGGTTGAAAATAAAACATATACATCAACAAGCTTTCAGCTCGCATTTTTAAAGCCTTTTAAGAAGTGTATACCATATAAAGCATAAACCAAAATAAAAAGTTTATCCGCTTAGGCTGTGATTTATATAATAAGAGTTTAGCCCCAAATTAGAGAAATATTGCAAATGGATGTTTTAGAAAAACTTCTAAGAGGTACCGAAGAAGTATTGGTTAAGCAGGAGCTTATCAAGAAACTATCAGAAAACAGACCGTTGAGAATTAAGGCCGGATTCGATCCGACAGCGCCGGATCTGCATCTAGGGCATACGGTGCTTATCAACAAACTCAAGCAGTTTCAAGATCTTGGTCATGAAATCCTGTTTCTGATCGGGGACTTTACCGCAATGATCGGTGATCCTACCGGCAAGAACATTACCCGAAAACCTTTAACCCGCGAAGAGGTTAAAGCCAATGCCCAAACGTATCAACAACAGATATTCAAAATTCTGGATCCTGATAAAACCCAAATCATGTTTAACTCCTTGTGGATGGATTCCATGTCGCCTGCCGATTTAATTCAGCTGGCGGCCAAGAATACGGTTGCCAGAATGCTGGAACGCGATGATTTCAACAAGCGTTACAAAAGCGGCCAAGCTATCGCGATCCACGAATTCCTGTATCCGTTAATACAAGGCTATGACTCCGTCGCCATGAAGGCCGATGTCGAGTTGGGCGGTACCGACCAAAAATTTAACCTTCTGATGGGTCGTCAGTTACAGGAAGCCTACGGGCAAACTCCGCAAGTAGTCATGACTATGCCGCTTCTCGAAGGCCTTGACGGCGTTCAAAAAATGTCCAAATCGCTAAATAACTATATAGGTATTGCCGATTCGCCGGATGATATATTTGGCAAAGTCATGTCCATCTCCGACCAGCTGATGTGGCGCTACTTCGAGTTATTGAGTTTTTCGGATATGGACGACATACGGCAATGGCAAAAACAATGTGAATCAGGTTCAAATCCAAAGCAATATAAAGTCAAACTTGCGCAAGAGTTGGTCGAACGCTTTCATAGTCAGGATTGTGCGGTGAAAGCCCTGGAAAACTTTGAGGCGAGATTTCAACGCGGACAAATTCCGGATGATATTGAAGAAATCGATCTGATTCCAGAAACTCAGGCTTATCCGATTGCAAACTTACTAAAAGACGCCGGATTGACCGAAAGCACTTCCGAGTCAATCAGAATGCTTAAACAAGGTGCGGT
>PERF01000075.1 GCA_002928495.1 Methylobacter sp.
CCATACGCTGTACACTCGACTATATAACGCGCTAAATAAGCCACGGCGAAAATAATGTCGTCGCGTTGCCGGCTGCTAAAACCGATTTTTTCAGCTGCCACCGTAATGGCTTTTTGCACCCCGATGGCATCGTGCTCATTATTGATGTCTATGGGCTGAACAACCCGGCGTTGATTCATTTAACTTTAGCCCATTTTTTTACCTTGACCAGGGTACCTTTGCCATCGACTGATACGATTTCCAACTCATCCATCAATTTTTTAACGCCGGGCAGCCCCATGCCCATGCTTTTTGCCGTCGAAAAGCCTGGTTCTAAAGCTTGGTTTATATCCGCAATACCAGGACCCTTATCCTCGAAGATAATTTCAATACCGATTTTTCCAGGTGAGCGCATGCTATTCCAGCGCATTTCGCCAACTTTGGCGTGCACATAGACGTTTCGCGCTAATTCGGAAACTGAGGTGACAATACGCGTAACATCGGTCATGCCAAAGCCTAGCTGCGTTGTTAAGTCCCGAATGACTTTGCGGCAGGCGACAATATCGCTCTCACTTGTTATCGATAGACCTGTTGCGCCTTGTGCCGTCAATTTGTCCACCAACATAGGGTCACCTTTAGCTTAATGCTTTGTTCAATATTTCAAAGGCTTGATCCACGTCCAAGGCAGAAAACGCGGTACCCAGTGTCAAGCCTAATTCGGTTGCCGTGATGGCAACATTGGGTTGCATACCGGCAACCACGGTCATGCCGCTCATTAAACTAACCATTTGAGTGGTCTCGGCAATAGTTCTGGCAAAAAATGAATCCATCACATTGACCAGCGATATATCCAGAATCACGCCGGTAGATCGGTGTTTTTCCAAACTTCTGAGCACTTGCTCTTGTAATTCGTAAACCATTTTATCGCTGGGATCATCCGGCACCGTGACCAGAAGCACATTTTTGATTTTAACGACGGAGAGCGTTTTAAGAAACATGGCGGCTAAGAGGTTTTAATGGACAGCATATCCAGCGCAACTTTTAAGCCTGCACCCATAGAAGGCTTGGTGATAATTTCCTTCAAATTAATGCCTAAATGCACTAGGGTTTGCGCAATAATCGGCCGGATTCCGGTAATAATGACATTGGAGCCCAGCAAGCGCACCGCGTTAATGGTATCAATCAAATGCTGCGCGGTGGCCGTATCGATTTGCGGTACGCCGGTGATGTCAATCAAGGCGATGGTGGATTTGGTTTCGACGATTTGGTTCAGCAGTTGCTCCATAAATTGCTGAGTCCGCTGACCATCCAGCGTGCCTATCACCGGCGCAACGACAATACCGTCCCAAATTTGCATAATCGGCGTTGACATCGCAATAATTTCTTCGGCTTGTTGCATAACCACCGATTCGACCGCATGAACATACGCCGAAATTGCCAGCTCTTGATCGAGATTGATTATTTTGAAAAACGTTAAAAACAGCTCCTGCGCTTGTTTTTGGTCGAAATCCACATGATTGTAGATTTTAGGCAGCATTAATTGTACATAGTACGAATAAGCCCCCATGTACAAACGTGGCGGAATACCCAGCCGCTTATGGGTAATACCGATGTTGATTCTTTTTTCGTAATACGCTTCGCCGTAATCCCCGGCAGTCATCTCCAAAAAATACTGCTTTTGCGATTCCTTAAGGCGTTTGATCATCTCGGGATTGCTGAGAAAAATCCTAACGTCCTCAAACTGAAGCAGGTGATCGTACAACGATTCCACAACTTCATCGCAGGATTGGGCCGAGATGGTATGTAGTTTTTGTAGGTTTTCAGCGTCTTTTTCGGTAAAACAGAAAAACTTTTTTTGGTCTTC
The DNA here is from genome assembly GCA_002928495.1 of Methylobacter sp. Lineage (GTDB taxonomy): Bacteria > Pseudomonadota > Gammaproteobacteria > Methylococcales > Methylomonadaceae > WM-3-3. The sequence goes on from PERF01000075.1 coordinate 1,844, forward strand.
CCATTGTTCAAAGACGGTGATGTAATTGGAATTTGAATAATTCATGATGAAACCTGCGCACTTGAAAAAATTAACCGTTTAACCGCTAATTTGTTTATTGTTGTAATTGGCGACAAGCTTATGGCGGTTTAATTAACGGATAAACTAACGCCTCTAACCTGAAGAATCAATAATCCCTTACAATTTTGCTTAATCAATTTGCAACATTATTAAAATTGCCCGAAATAGAATGAAACGATAATGCTCTTTTTGTTAATATACTATTAATAAAAAAGTCTAGCAATTTACTCAGGATTTTCAAGTATAGCGGCATCAGGAAAATGCGGCTCGCTGGCAGAAGTGCGAGGGCTTTGCGCGCGGCGGGTGGCGGAGACTGCCGGCGAATGGTTACCACCCAATCCGCCGGCTTGATTGAGATCGGCAGCTATCCTTTCAGCAAACCGGCCGGGCGGCTTGTATCGGCTCAACCGGTTGATATTGCATAACGGCCTCCACCATGGCTTGAACATGGCTAGGATCCACATCCGGCAAGATACCATGGCCCAGATTAAAAACATGCCCGCTGCCCTGGCCATAGCCATGCAAAATCTTGTGTACTTCTTGCTTGATGATTTCGGGTTGTGCATAGAGCGCAACCGGATCCATATTGCCTTGCAGGGCTACTTGATTGCCGACACGGCGTCTTGCCTGGCTTATATCGGTCTGCCAATCCAGCCCTAAAGCGTCATAACCCGCCTCCGCCATAACCTCCAGCCAAAGCCCGCCACCCTTGGTAAATAAAATCGTAGGGATTTTTCTTCCCGGCTGGTCGGTATTCAACAAGGCTCTAACTTGTTTTGCATAAGCCAAGGAAAACTCGGCATACCCCTGGGTGGTCAACATACCGCCCCAGGTATCGAACAGCATAACGGCATCGGCTCCGGCGGCAATTTGCGCATTCAAATACGCCGCCACCGCCTGGGTAACTTTGTCCAGCAATTGATGCATTGATTTCGGCTGGTCGTACATTAAGCTTTTGATATGCTGAAAATTTTTACTACCACTGCCTTCAACCATGTAGGTTGCCAATGTCCACGGGCTACCGGAAAAACCGATTAGCGGAACAGACCCTTGCAAGGTTTTGCTAATCCGCCTGACCGCATCCATAACATAAGCCAGCTCCGATTCAGGATCCGGGATAGGTAGCTTTTCAATATCAGCAGCGCTTCTGACCGGATGTTTAAATTTTGGTCCTTCCCCGTCAGTAAAATACAAACCCAGGCCCATGGCATCGGGTACCGTTAAAATATCGGAAAATAATATCGCCGCATCAAACCCAAACCGACGTAACGGCTGCATAGTCACCTCGCAGGCCAACTCCGGGTTGGTGCACAGGCTTAAAAAACTGCCGGCTTGTTCACGCACTTGGCGGTACTCGGGCAAATACCGACCGGCTTGGCGCATCATCCAAACCGGCGTGCGTTCCACGGGCTGTTTCAACAACGCCCTGATGAGAAGATCATTTTTTAATGTGGTCATGATGTAGGTTGACTTAAGCCGTTGGTTTAGCGGGGAAGGACAAGCTGCTTTGAGCAACCTCTTTTTTTAACGAGCCGATATTTCTCGGCACCGCCTTGTTGAATTCATGCGGTAGTGTTGGTTTTGCTTGACTAGCTTGAGCGGCGTTATTAAACAAACCATAGAATATGATAAATTTTTCCAGGCCGTTACGTTGCTGCTTCACATAGCCTAAACCATCGGCCAGGGACGCATGTTTGTTTAGCACGCCTTGCGCCGATTTTTCCTGCGTCAACACCATTAATTGCAAGACATAATGGCGGTCATCCTGGGCCATTACCCAGTTCAGATCCCTGAAACCTCTTGTCTTGGGTGCCGCCTGTTGTGAGCCTGGAGCAAGCGATGGCAGAGCATCGGCCTCTGCTTTTGCAGGCTGGCCGGTTTCCGGAACATTAGTCTCGGCTTGAGCCTGATTATCGGGCGAAGCTTGCGGCTCCGGACCGGCCAAATCAGCCACCAGCTCTTCCGGATCGGCAGCCGGTAGCGCAGACAAGGGCAAACCATCCGGCAGCGCCAGTGTTACCGACAAGTCCTTAGCCGGCAAAGCACTGATCGAAGCATCGCCTAACGGCGGTGCCGCCGGAGATTTTGAAGCATTGGCAGGCTCATGGCTGTTTACCGGGGGTTCATGCTTACCGTATTTGGCGGAACTAAACCATTGCAGTGCCAAAGCTAAAACCACCAGCGAAGCAACCGCGATCAGCAGTAAGCGTTTTTCGCTGGAACTGCGCGTATTAACCATGGGTAAGTTAGGTAGTTTGCCGACAATCCGCCCGGGGATGCCGTGGCTATCCTGATATACCCTGGCCACCAGGCCATCGTTAATCGTACCCAAGGCCAACTGCGAAAACGGTTGGGCCGATAAATGCTGTAAAAAATCACCGCATTGTTTCTCGTTTAGCGGCGGAATGTCGACAAAATGGCATTCATCAATAATTTGATCCGTGCGGCTTTTTAGCTGCAATTCGTCATGGGTAAGCGCAAAGACCATGCGCAGGCCGGGATTGCCCGACGCCAGCCGGATCAAGCTGGACATCAAACCGGGCATCAAGGCGCCGGCATTATCTAATAACACTACCTGATTCCTGGCTTTAGCCGATGCACCTCGTGTTTTAGCGGAGTCTTCCCGGTTTAAAACGTCTTGAATGGCTTCAAAGCTTAAATCTGCATTAGCAGATAGGTAAATATAATGCCAGCCGGCTTTTTTTTGCGCCTGTAAAGCATTTAAAAAAGTGGTTTTGCCTACGCCTTCCGGCCCGCATATCACTAAGGATTGCGATAAATTGACCAATAAATGCGATAACAACTCCAGTTTTTGGACACGTTCCTGGCTGATCAGGAAATGGCCAATCTCCGGTTTCTGCCCTACCGGTAGTGGTTTCTGGCGGGTGTAAGCATCATCAAGCTTTGCCATAGTTTTCAAGCGTCATTCTCAGAGTGCTGTGATCGATGTTGACTGGCAATGTAGCTTTGCCAATCGCATGTAGTAATATCAAACGAATCTGACCATCCAGGTTTTTCTTGTCGACTTCCATAAGCTCCAAAAAGCGTTCCGTTGCTAATTCCGGCGGCGTAATAGGCAATCGGGCTTGTGCCAACAATCGTATAACCCGGTCTTTTTCGTTGTCGTCCAGCCAGCCCAGACGCCAGGATAAGTCCGCCGCCTGGCAAGTGCCGATTGCCACCGCTTCGCCGTGCAGGTAGCTGCCATAGCCGCAGCCGGTTTCAATGGCGTGGCCGAAGGTGTGGCCTAGATTCAATGTCGCTCTAACACCGCTTTCGGTTTCATCGTCAGCCACCACTTGCGCTTTATTGAGGCAAGAGCGTTCGATGACATAGGCTAGTAACTCCGGGTCGCGTTCCAGCAACTTTTCCATATTGTTTTCCAGCCAAACAAAAAACTCAATATCGCGGATTAAGCCGTATTTGATCACTTCGGCCAACCCCGCCGAGAATTGCCGGTTATCCAAGGTATTGAGCGTAGCGGTATCGGCCAAAACGCATAGCGGCTGATAAAATGCACCGATCATGTTTTTGCCCAGTGCATGATTAACACCGGTTTTGCCGCCGACGGATGAATCGACCTGAGCCAATAACGTGGTCGGAATTTGTATAAACGGAATACCACGCTGATAGCAGGCCGCAGCAAAACCGCCCATATCGCCGATAACACCGCCGCCCAGCGCAATCAGTGTGGCATTGCGGTTGAATTTCCGGGTCAGCAATTCATCAAACACGCGGTTTAGAAACTCCAGCGTTTTATATTGCTCGCCATCGGGCAAAATGACAGTCGCCACAGTGTAACCGGTAAACGCTGAAACAACAGGCTCAAGATACAAAGCCGCCACCGTTTCATTGGTTAATACCAATACCTGTTTGGATTTAATGTGCTGTTGATACAGTTCCGGCCTGGAAAGCAAACCTGAGCCTATGTAGATGGGGTAGCTTCGCGCCCCTAACTCGACGGTGAAGGTTTTCATATTTGCGGCGACCTTGCGTGGTATTTTTCAAGAATTCGGCTGACTACAACTTTGTTGGGCATCGCACCGGTATCGATTTGATAATCCGCACACTTAAGATAAAGCGGTTCGCGCTCGACAAATAAACTTTTTATGCGGGCACGGGGATTTTCGGTTTGCAGCAGCGGCCTGTTGGCATCCCGCTTGGTACGCTCTAAAATGCGGTCAATCGAGCATTTTAGGTAGACCACAAAACCGGTTTGTTGCAAGGCAACCCGGTTTTCCTCAAACAGAATGGCGCCGCCGCCGGTAGCTAAAACAATGCCTTGCAGCCGGGTCAGTTCCTGAATCATTTTGTGTTCGCGCTCACGAAACCCGGCTTCGCCTTCAATGGCAAAAATGGTGGGAATGCTGACGCCGGTCAATGCCTCAATGGCTTTATCGCTATCATAGAACGGCCGTTTCAACACCTTGGCTAACTGTTTGCCGATCGTGGTTTTGCCCACACCCATCAGGCCGATCAAGTAAATGTTTTCGGGCTCCATGTGCCGCCGAACTACATAAAAAAGGGGGCATTATGCCCCCTTTTTAGCCCAATTAGAAGCTTAACGGTTGGCCAGAATGTCGCGAATGATTTTGGGTGTAATAAACACCAGCAACTCCGAACGGTCATCTTGCTTGGTAGTGCGCTTAAACAAAAAGCCTACCCCCGGCAAATCGCCAAAAAACGGCACTTTATTGACGGAGTCGTTGTTGGTGCTTTCATAAATACCACCCAAAACCACGGTCTCGCCGTCATTTACCCGCACGTTGGTTTTCACTTGCCGCGTGTTAATGCCGATACCGTCCGGGGTAGTCGCGCCCGGCGAGTCTGAGGTAATCAACAAATCCATAATAATACTGCCGCTAGGCGTAATCTGCGGGGTCACATCCAACGACAAAGTGGCGTCGATAAACTGGGTCTGCGTGCCGGCGTTGCTAACCGTTCTATACGGTAACTGGGTTCCTTGTTTGATATTGGCCTGGCAGCGGTCGGCGGTCATGATTCTCGGATTGGAAATGACCTCCGCCAGGTTTTGGTTTTGCAGTGCCGACAACTCCAAGTTCAGCACATAATCCGCTCCACGCACCAGTGTCAAACCCAAAGCGCCGCCACTGCCCGCACCCACGGCTGCGCCTAAATCCGTCAGCAAATCCGGGGTGTTGACCGTTGCAGGCGTAATTGTGGTGGTGGTGGATGGTACCCCAGTCGCATCAATAGTAGTCGACGAGGTGCTTGTCCCAATCTCGCCCCGCGTGCCTAAGCCGCCAAACCCGAAAGCATTTCCGCCACCGGCATCTTGCCTTTTTGCTGCACCGAAACGTACGCCCAAGTCTTTTACAAAGTTGTTGTTGGCTAGCACGATGCGCGATTCGATCATGACTTGGCGCACCGGCACGTCAAGACGGCGAATCAAGGCTTTGGCGTCTTCAATGCGCTTGGCGGTTTCCCGCAATATCAAAGTATTGGTTCTGGCATCGACGATTGCCGAACCGCGGCCGGACAGAATTTTACGCTCTTCCTGATTGCTGCCCGGACCGCTGCCGGCTCCGCCGCCGAAGCTTGCACCGCCGCCACCCGACGATAAACCACCGCCGCCGCCACCGCCACCGCCGGCGCCGCTAGCCGTGCCACCCCGCAGCTGCCGAACGCGCCGGTATCGGCGCCGTTGAGCAAATTCCGGAAGTTTTCCGCACGGGCATAGTTTACTTTGATGTATTCAGTGACCAGTGGCTCCAGCTTTTCCACCACTTTTTCGGTTTCCTGCTGCTTTTCTTTGTATTCTTTAACTTTTCCCACCGGCGCAATCAAGGTCACATTGCCGGTGTGATATTTTTCCAGACCTTTGGTCAACATCACAAAATCCAGCGCTTCATCCCATGGCACATCATCAAGTTTCAAGGTTACCGTGCCGGTAACATCGTCTCCGGCCACCACATTTTGTCCGGTAAACTCCGCTAAAATGGAAATCACGCTTCGGATTTCAATGTCCTGAAAATTCAATGACAATCGGTCGCCGGTGTATTTTTCGCGCTGGCTTTGCAGGGCAACTTTTTCCTCGCTGCTTAACGGCCGGAACTCGATGGTCAGCAGTCCCTCGGACTGAAATAGCGAATAATCGTACAGATTGTTAAGCATGGTAACCGTCAATGTCGTCTCACGGCTACCAGTGAACGCGTCGATAAATTTAACCGGCGTCGCAAAATCGGAAACATCCAGTTTTCGGGCTAAATTAGCCGGCAATACCGTGTTCAATAGATTAATGGTAACTTTACTGCCTTCTTCCTTGCTGTTGACGATGGTATTAGGACTGGCCAGCGAGACTAAAATCCGGCCCTCACCGTGTTCGCCACGTTTAAAATCAAAGCCGCTGACGGCTTGTTGCGGAATCAGGTTGGAAATACCCGGTGTTACCGGTTTTTGCGGCGATGAACCCAGGCGTTCAGGAATGAGCGCTTTGGTATTGGTCAAGGTCAGCAGAACTTTTTCACCGTTAACCTTGGTGTCGAACGGTACCGATTCCGCCAGATTGACGACGATACGCAAGCGGTCGCTGCCTTCGGCTATATTAATGCTGTTGACGACACCTTGGTTAACCGGAAACAGTTTTTTATCGAGGCCGTTTTTCACACCGGGAAAATCCAACGCAATCCTGGCCGGGTTATTGGTCTGAAAAATTTTCGGCTCCACCGCCTGGCCGTTCATCTCCAGTTGGATCTGCAGCTTGTCACCGGCTTGTGACGACACTTCAAGGTTACGCACTTGCAATTCTTCAGCCTGCAGCGGGCTAAGCCAGAACCATACCGCCAATAGCCCAAAAACCGGCGCGTTACCAAACCACCCTGTTCTTAACATATTACCGCCTTGCATGTTGTTCATTTTTCTCACCTTAAAATTACTCGGTCAAAGCCAATACTGCTTGCTGTTCACGCCACGTACCCGGCTTATCGGGAACAATTTCCACCAGTTCAATTTTATCCTTTGATATATTTACGATTCTTCCATAATTTTTGCCCATGTAATTGCCTACTTTGACTCGATGTATGGTGCCGTCACTGGCTCTTACCAATCCCCATAAATTAGCTTTGATAACCACAGTACCGGCCATGCGCAAGCCATCCAGAGGGAATGCTTCCAAATCTTCCTTACGTCTGCTCAAATCCGGTCTGAGACCGTTGTCTCCGGTCGCATTGGCCGCTTCGGCCTGCTGGTCTTGTTCAGATTCTTTGAACGGATCCCTAAGACCGTCCGGGTTAAAAATAAACGGCTCCACCACCTTGATTTCCGGTAACGGCTCAATTTGACTTTTCGGTCTGGCTTTAACTTCCTGTATATAGTGGCTTAAATCCGAAAAATCATCGTTACCGCACCCGTCAGTAAGGTGAGTATGAATAAGCCGATAACTTGAATTGCAGGCCTGAACATGGGTAACCGCCAAATCATTTTTGTCCTCTTCTCTTCTTAGTCCCTGAACCGGCCGATTCGCTGGTATTGGCCTCGTTATAGGTCTTGACGACGGCATCCATGATGATATCCCCGCTTTTTTTGTCGGCCGGCGACATTTTGACTTCGTGTACGGTAACAATTCTAGGTAAGGACGCCAAGCCACTCACAAACAAACCAAGCTCGTCATATTTGCCCATCACTTGAATGGAAATCGGCAATTCGGAATAGAAATCCTTGCTGATGGGCGCTCCGGGTTTGAATAAGCGAAACTCAAGGCCGCTGGCCAAGCCGGTTTGGGTAATATCGACCAACAGGCTGGCAACCTCCTCTTCGGTAGGCATTTGCTTAGCATCTCGCCCAATGAATCTTCGATCTGGGCCAGCTGTTCCTTATAACTTTCAAGGTTCGCAGCCCGCTTTTGTTTGGTTTCAAATGTCGCTTTAAGCTCGGGCTCCTGCTTTTCCGATGTTTCCAATTCCGCCATGCGGTCGAGAATATCGAAGTACACGCCGGCACCGCCGACAACCAGGGAAACCAATACAATCGCGGCAATTTTTATCGGTAACGGCCAGTTGCCTGAATAGTTAAAATCCCAATTTACTTCCGATAAATTCATTGCTTGCCTCCCTTGTTAGCGTCAGCATTGCGCTTTCTTTGGGCGGCCCTGAGCGTAAAATCGCTTAAGGCATTCGCACTGGCTTTGCTTGGCGAGTTAATCACCTCCAATTTAGGCGCTTGCAGCCAAGGCGAGGCTTCGATAGTTCTCATAAAACCGGAAATCCGGGCGTTGGATTCCGACTTGCCATCGAATGTCAATGCGGTACCGGTTTGAGTAAATTTGGTCAGAAAAATACCTTCGGGCGTCACCTTGGCGACTTCGTCGAATAAATGCACGATTTCCGGGCGGCTCTCCTGTAATTTTTGAATTAAATCGATTTTTGCCAACAGTTTGGCTTTCTTTTCTTCAATAGTTTTGATTTCTTGAATTCTTTTATCCAGCAAGACCATCTCATCCTGCAGCATTTTGTTACGCCGATCTTGATAATCCTTCAAGCTTACAATGTAAAGATGCACTACTGCTAAAACCGCCAGCGTCGCCAGCACTGCCAGGCCGATCATGGCAATAAAATCTTGTTTCTTCTGCTTGCGGAGCTCCTCACGCCAAGGCAGTAAATTGATTTTAACCATCAGTCAAAACTCCTTAACGCCAAACCGCATGCGATCATCATGGCCGGCGCATCGTTGCTCAAGATTTGCGGCTTGATCCGATTTGACAACGCCATATTGATAAACGGATTGGCTACCAACGTCGGCACGCCCAAACTTTGCTCAACCAGTTTGTCCACCCCGGTAATCGAAGCGCAACCGCCTGCCAGAATAATACTGTCGATATTGCGGTTGGCACTGGATGAGACGAAAAACTGCAAAGACCTTGCAATCTGCTGCACCATGGCCTTTTTGAAAGGATCCAACACATCGGAGGTATAATTGTCCGGCAAGCCCCCATGGCGCTTGGCCAAGCCGGCTTCCTCATAGGACAAACCGTAGCGGCGCTGAATCTCTTCGGTTAGTTGTTTGCCGCCGAATGCTTGCTCGCGCGTGTACACCGTGCGTGAATCATGCAAAACGTTTAGTGTTGCCATCGTGGCACCAATGTCAACAATCGCAATGGTTTGCCCTTCCAGCGCTTCGGGCAGCTGATCGGCCAGCAAGGTAAACGCATTTTCCATGGCGAAGGCTTCAACATCAACTACTTTGGCTTTTAAACCGGCTTTGCTGAGCGCTTCCACGCGGTCGTCGACATTTTCTTTACGTGAGGCCGCCAGTAAAACGTCTACCATTTCCGGATTGTTTTCGTTGGTGCCTTGAATTTCAAAGTCAAAATTAACTTCGTCCAACGAATAAGGCACATATTGGTCGGCCTCGAGCATGATTTGTTCTTCCATTTCATCGCCCGCCCAGGTTGCCGGCATGGTGATGATTTTAGTCATCACCGCGGAACCCGCCACCGCCACTGCCGCTTGCCTGGCTCTGGTACCGGAGTTTTTCAACGCGGTCTTGATGGCGCCGGCAATAACATCCACATTGGCAATACTCTTATCGATCACGGCATCTTGCGGCAACGGCGCCACAGAATAGCTCTCCACGCGGTAGCGGGCACCGGTTTTACTCAATTCCAGCAATTTGACGGCAGCACTGCTGATGTCGATACCCAAAACAGCACTCTGTTTTTTACCAAACCAGTTCATTAAACTAACCCTTCAACATAAAGCTTGATTACAGTTACCCGGAAAGTCCGGCACAGCGGCCCCTAATAACCTAATCGAAGTATAGTTAGCTTTTTTAATTTAATAAGAAAATATTCAATTTATTTAGCTAACCGATTGAACTATACTCATATTCATGATGACATTGATGCGTTTGCCTGCTTTTCGCGCGCCGGCACTTTAACAATAGTTCTTAGGAATTTTCGTGACCCTGTCCGCGCTACGCAAAAAGGCATTCCTCTTTGTCGTGCTATTTCTCGCCATCCTGGCTGCCGGAGTGATTTTCTTCGCCTTCGGCTTTTATCAGCGTTTGGCAGCTGAACTCCCGGACGTCAAAAGTCTGCATAACGTGCAGTATCAAATTCCCCTCAGCGTGTATAGCCAAGACGGGCTATTAATGGCGCAATTCGGCGAAAAAAGACGCTCGCCGATAGCCATTAACGAAGCGCCGGCGCTATTAATCAGTGCATTTTTGGCAGCCGAGGATGAGGATTTTTTCAAACACCCCGGCATTGATTACAAAGGTTTGATTCGTGCAGCCTGGCAACTGGCGCTAACCGGCAAGAAAAAGCAAGGCGGTAGCACCATAACCATGCAGGTAACCCGTAACTTCTTGCTAAGCAACGAAAAAACCTTCACCCGGAAAATGAAGGAAATCATTCTGGCGTTAAAAATTGAGGAGGAATACAGCAAGGAAGAAATTTTGGAACTGTATCTGAACCAAATCTACATGGGGCAAAGAGCTTACGGCGTGGCAGCTGCCGCGCAAACCTATTACGGCCGCCCGCTTGACCAATTAACACTGGCCGAATATGCCATGATAGCCGGGCTCCCGAAAGCACCTTCGGCTTATAACCCTATCGCCAATGAGGCGCGAGCCTTGCAGCGGCGCAACTATGTTTTGCGGCGCATGCTGGAATTGCAATATATCACCCAGCCGGACTACGATCAGGCTATAGCCCAGCCCTCCACCGCCAAATTACACTTACAGACGCCGCAAATTGCCGCGCCTTATTTTGCCGAAATGGTACGGCAAAAGCTTCTGGAACTTTACGGTGAACAAATCTACAGCTCCGGGCTAAAAGTGTACACAACCATGGACAGCCTGCTGCAAAAAACCGCCGAGAATGCGTTACGAAATACCTTACACAGCTATGATGAACGGCACAGGTTTTGGTCGCCGCCGCAAAAAAATATCGCCAAAACCGACAACTTTGCCGAGTTACCTATTGTTGGCGATACCTTACCGGCTTATGTGTTGAGCGTCAGTAGCAACTCGTTGTCGGTGAAACTGCAAAATAATGCGGTGATTGAAATTCCCGGCAATAATCTACGCTGGCCGCAACGCCAGAAACGACTTAGCCAACTCGTGAAACCCGGCGACATAGTGCGGGTACGCGAATTAGCCG
>PERF01000076.1 GCA_002928495.1 Methylobacter sp.
TTCGAAATCAACCCCAAAGGCAAAAACCAGCATGAAATCATGCAAGTAAACCCGGCTAAAAATCCCGGACACAGCGGCACTCAAACCGCCGATGATTTTTTGCAAACCGGCGCCGTCCCTGAGGCCGATACCCCAAGCACCGCCGGCAGCATAGCCCCTGCCACGCAAGCTGCAACCACGGGCACCGTCATCGATTTAATGGTGGCATACACCGCCAAGGCTAAAAACAACGCCTCAGGTCAAGCCGGTATAGAAGCCAAAATCACCAATGCCGTTGCCATGGCTAATCAAGCCTATCTAAACAGCCATGTCGACATGCAGTTGAATTTGGTAAAAATGGTGGAAGTCAATTACGCCGAAAGCGGCAATATGTCCCAGAGTTTGACCGATTTAACCGGCACCAAAGACGGTAAAATGGATGAAATTCACAACTTGCGCAACCAATACGGTGCCGACCAGGTATCGCTGATAACCGCCGATACTAATTACTGCGGTATTGCTTATATGATGAGCAGCGGTTTTACCAGCGCGGCGTTTGCGCCTTACGCCTTCAGCGTGGTGCACGATGATTCGGTTTATGCCTGCCTTTCAGGCCAAACCCTGGCTCACGAACTGGGCCATAATCAGGGTAACAACCATAACGTAGAGGACTCCGGCGGATCAAGCGGCGCCTACAGCTACTCGTTCGCACACCGGTTATGCCAAACCAATGGCTTCAGGACCATCATGAGCTATGCTTGCACCGGTGGCACAAGAATCAGTTATTTTTCCAATCCTAACGTTACTTTAACATCCGGTTATACCACCGGCACATCAACTGCCAACAATACCCAGTCCATGAATAACACCAAGGCTTTAGTAGCCTCGTTCCGGCCTACAGCCACCACAACGGTTGCAGTTGCGCCCAAAGCACCAGGCAATCTGGCGGCTAGCGCGCTGTCATCCAGCCAAATCAATCTGGCCTGGACCGACAATTCAACCGATGAAACCGGCTTTAGACTAGAACGTTCCACCAATGGCGTAAACTGGGTCGAATTCGCGGTAACCGCCGGCAATGTGACCAGCTTCAGCGATACCGGGCTGGCGGCTTCCACTACATTCCAATACCGCGCGCGGTCTTATAACGGTAACGGCAATTCCGGTTATTCCAACGTGGTTTCGGCTGCTACCACAACTCAAGTGGTCTGCAACAGTGCCACACCTACACTCAACATGACACCAGGCAGTCTTTTGGTTAAAGGCGGGGCAACGGTATCTTTAAGCGCAAGCTTTACCAATAACGACACCAGCGCTTGCAGCAGCACCAACTTTACCTTAACCAACAGCGACGGCAGTACTATCGGTTCTTACGGTTTGAGCCCAAGCGGCTCGGCCAGCGCTAGCTGGACATTTACCGCACCGACAAGCGACGGCACATTCACAAAAATTATGACTTTGTCCGGCGCAAACCACAGTAATGTCACTGCGTCGGCCGCCATCACTGTGGATGCAACCGCGCCAACCGCACCGGCACTAACCGCCCGCATGTTAAGACGCTATCAAGTCACGCTGAACTGGACAGCCTCTAGCGATACCGGCTCAGGCATAGACCACTATGAAGTTAGCCGTAACGGTACCGTACTTGGCAACACTAGCAGCCTAAGCTTTGTCGATAAACTAAGAAACCGCGGCAGCTACACCTATACTGTCAAAGCATTTGATAAAGCAGGCAATTCAGCCGGCGCCAGTAAAACTTTCAGCTTTTAAACCCTAAACCCAACCCACCAAACAACAAGGGCGCTTATAAGCGCCCTTTTTTGTTTACCGTTGCCCGGAATTTTATATACCGGACTACGGCTGATTGATGTGAAAAACCGCAAAAATCCAGCGAACCACAACCCAATACACATGGCGTAGCCAATCAAACAGCCATAAAGAATCAGGCTCGGAATCCGCCGGATCAGTGATAGCTAGCGGCCGACAATATCCGCTTACACAATTGCCCACATAACCCGATTCGCTTAAAGCCACACCGGATTGATAGTAAACATTCGATAAAACGTCGTTGGCAGAAATACCGGTTAACGTATAAGTTACCGAGTTTTTAATTAAACCACGGGGTTTTACGATCTCGCCAAAACTACCCGTAGTGTGATTGGCGCCAGCTAACAACAGACCATATTGCAAGCCATCATGCGCACCGTTTGATGCTCTGAATAGTGTCCTGTAGGCTTGGGCTCGCCTTGCATGATTTTGCAAACCACCAAGCCCGGCGTTTGACGGCTCGGCAGAATCAGCGCCCGGCAATGCAGGGAAATTCAGTACATTACTTAAATCCGATGAGATTTTTGCTTGACTACGGGCACTGAAAGACTTGATTAGGTCAAGACCGCTTGCATAGCCATGCTCACCACCGGCATCGTCACTTGCCGCTTGCCCTCCGGACACGCTAGTCCCCGAGGTTAACGCAGCGTTAACGCTACTCAGTGTTAAGCTACCGGAAATATCAATAAATACCGCTGTCAACACGTCCGATGGCAGCAGACCATCGGCACTCGACGTGTTAACCAAAACCACCAAGGTATTACCGCTAGTGGGCAAATCGACAGAACCAATCCAATTGCCGGGTGACCCCGTAAACAACAAGGCGTTAGCCGCTGAGCTCAACAAACCCAATAAAGCCCCCAGGCAAGCCCGGTTTAAAAAAGATTTGCAGCACATATTTTTGTCCATTTTGCTGTAAAAAATCTCAGGGTTGTTTACCGGTTGGTTGATTTAAGTATTTCATAAAAGGTGTAAATATTTAAAACTTTACGATGCTTAACAGTGTTGTGGAAATTGATAACAGTACAATCAGCTGTTAGTCGGCATCGTCTTTAAAAGCGATTGGGTGCGCCGCAGGTCCATCAGGGTTCGGATAAAACCTTCGTCCAAACCGTTGGTTTGACGCCGGTGAACTCTGGCTAACTTCTGACTAATACGGTGACCCGGAAAAGTTTTTTCGCCAAGCGCGGGTTGGGTTAAGGCCGCCGGATTCCTTGGCGGTCTAGCAAGGCAAGTCGCGTGAGGTTTCTGTATGTTGATTAACACTACTCGCTTAAGTACTTTAAACAACGCGGTAATTCTTACCCTTAGCTTGCAAAATTCAATAAAAAGGGCACTTTAAGCGCCCTTTTTTGTTTACCGCTGTTTGCAATTTTTAAAAACGGCTGACAGCCAATTTACGTTTATAACCATAAAAACCCAACAAGCTAAGCGCCAATAACCAAGGCGCTTCAGGTTCGGGAACGGAATCTCCCGTGGTAGGCGGCACACAGTTGCCGCTCACGCAATTACCGCTATAGCCGGGTTCAGTCAGATCAGTGCCGTATTGAAAATAGACGTTGGAGAAAATTGCATCGGGTGCAATGCCGGTCAAGGTGAAGGTCACCGAGTTTTTAATTAAACCGCCTGAACCGGAAATACCGCCGTTGCCAGTCGCGGTATTGTCGCCGGCGGACAAAATTCCGTATTGCAAACCATTTAGCGCTACAGGATTTTCTAAATTAGGTCCGTTAAAGTTCGGTTGGCCAAAAGCACCACCTAAGCCGGAAGAACTAATACCTTGGCTACCGGCACCGGAAGGACCGCTCACACCGACCGCATACTCCCATTCTCCGCCAACATTACCACCGGCAGGTTGACCCTGTGGATCGTAAAACACGCTGGAACCACTGGTTAATAAAGCACTGACACTGGTTAACGTCGGATTACCGGAAATATCAAAGAAAACCGCGGTCAACACATCTATCGGCACCAGTACGTCGGCGCTGGCCGTGTTGGTCAAAACCACGGTTAACGTGTTACCACTAATGGAAAAATCAACCGAAGCGGCTAAATTGCCGGATGCACCGGTAAATAATGTCGCATTGGCGCCTGTGCTAAAAATACCGAACAAAGCACCTAGGCAAGCCTTGATAAAAAGAGATTGGCGTTTCATAAAACTGTATCCTTGGATTGTAATAACTTACCCAATTAAAAGCAGAATATGCGCCAGTTTGTCTTTATTATTAAAAATCAACACTATAAATAATCCGACTAAATTCTCACAACCTTAATTTCACAAAACTGTAAAATTTGCTGACGGCTTTAAAGTCTCGCAAAAAAATATAAAAAAATATTTAAAATCAATATATTGAAAAAAATTTTTTGAGCAGAGCCGGAAAAGTCAGGGATCAAAAAAGCTTAATTTATTCTTAAAAACAAAAAGACTGTAAAATAGATTGACAGCTAACACGTAAAACCTGCCTACTCTAACTTCACAAGCGCGCAGAGTCAGTCCAAGCATTACGGACCCTGACAACCTGGGTAATACCAAAACTTGGCCACTGCAACGCTGGCGGCAACAAAGAATACCGCGCAGGCTTTTAACCCAGCCAAACCCTGGCGTTTTGAAATAGGCGTAGCCAGGCGCCGGACTCAGGCCAGGTATCCGGATGCCAGGAGTTTTGCAAGGTTCTGAAACACCGCTCAGGATGCGGCATCATGATGGTAAAACGGCCGTCATTACTGGTTAAGCCGGTGATACCCATCGGCGAGCCATTGGGATTAGCCGGAAAAACCGTTGTTTCGCGGCCATAATGATCGACATACGCTAAAGCAACCTGAGCTGACGCCAAGGCCGAATCTTGCTCAAATTCAGCGCGGCCTTCACCGTGCGCAACCACGACCGGCAATCTGGAACCGTGCATGCCGGTAAAAAACAACGATGGCGAAGGCTGAACTTTAACCATCACCACTCTGGCTTCAAATTGTTCGGAGGTATTGCGCCGAAAACGCGGCCAATGCGCTGCTCCGGGGATGATGTCTTTGAGCCCGGACATCATCTGGCAACCGTTGCAAACTCCCAACGCAAAGCTATCCCGCCGTTGGAAAAAAGCGCTGAATTCATCACGGGCGCGGGCATTGAATAAAATCGACTTGGCCCAGCCACCGCCCGCACCCAGCACATCGCCATAGGAAAATCCGCCGCAGGCAGCCATACCTTTAAAGTCGGCTAAGCTGATTCTGCCGGAGATAATGTCACTCATGTGCACATCAACACTGGCAAAACCCGCTCTATCAAACGCGGCTGCCATTTCAACATGGCCGTTAACGCCTTGTTCCCTCAGGATGGCAATCCTGGGCTTAACGCCGCCAATGAACGGTGCTGTGATGTCTTGCCCAATGTCGAAGCTCAATTCGGCATGCAGCCCGGGATCTTGGTCGTCGGCAATTTGCTGGAATTGCTGCCGGGCGCATTCCGGATTGTCGCGCAACGCTTGCATGCGGTAACTCAACTCAGACCACAGGGTTTGCAATTGAACGCGGCCGGCTGAGTAAATAACTTGACGGTTGCGTTGAATAACCAGCTCTTGAACACCGGTAGTGCGGCCGATTACGTGCGTACAGTTGGCAAGCCCCGCCTGTTCGAATTGCGCCAATACCGCTTGGCAATCATCCGATCGCACCTGGAGTACCGCGCCCAGCTCTTCGTTGAACAAGACGCTCAAATCATCCTGCCCCAGGGCATCCAGTGCCAGTGCCACACCCAAGCGTCCGGCAAACAGCATTTCGGCAACGCAAGCCAACAAGCCGCCGTCGGAGCGGTCATGGTACGCCAGGATTTTTCCCTGCCGGTTCAATGCCTGTACGGTATTGAAAAATGCGGTCAAAGCTGCCGGATCGTCCAAATCCGGACAATCATCGCCTAGCTGGCTGTAAACCTGAGCTAACGCCGAGCCGCCCAAGCGGTTTTTACCGGCGCCCAGATCAACCAAAATCAAACTACTGCCGTCCTGCGAAGGTTTAAGCTGCGGAGTCAAGGTATTGCGCACATCTAACACCGGTGCAAACGCGCTGATAATCAGCGATAACGGCGCAGTCATGGTGTTTTGACCCTGGCTGTCCTGCCAAACCGTCTTCATTGACAGCGAATCCTTACCGACCGGAATCGCAATGCCCAAGGCCGGGCAAAGCGCCATACCCACGGCTTTAACGGTTTCGTACAACGCGGCATCCTCACCGGGGTGGCCTGCGGCGGCCATCCAATTGGCCGATAGCTTGATATCGGAAAGCTTTGCAAGGGCTGCTGCCGCGATATTAGTGACGGCCTCGCCAACGGCCATGCGCCCTGAAGCCGGCGCGTCGATTACCGCGAGCGGCGTGCGCTCACCCATGGCCATGGCTTCGCCGGTGACTGCACGGAAGCCCGACGCAGTTACCGCCACGTCGGCTACCGGTACCTGCCAAGGCCCCACCATTTGATCGCGTGCAACCAAGCCGGTTACTGAGCGGTCGCCGATATGAATCAAAAAACTTTTATCCGCTACCGCCGGAAACGCCAACACCCGGTTGACGGCTTCAGCCAGTTGCACGCCGGATAAATCCAGTTTTTTTAGCACGGGCAACAAGCGCTCAGCCGACCGTTGGAGTTTCGGCGGTTTGCCGAATAATACCGACATCGGCAGATCGATTGGCTGGCCTGCTAACAGCGCATCGTTCAGGGTTAAATGTTCGGCTTCGGTGGCTTCGCCGATCACCGCATACAGGCAGCGCTCGCGCTCGCAAAAGCTTTCGAATAAAGCCAGCGCTTCCGGCTTGATAGCCACCACGTAACGCTCTTGCGCTTCATTACACCAGATTTGCATGGGCGACATGCCTACATCGGCATTAAGCACACTGCGCAATTCAAAGCGTCCGCCGCGGCGGCTGTCGTGGATGATTTCCGGAACCGCATTGGACAACCCGCCCGCACCGATGTCGTGAATGGAAACGATAGGGCTGGCATCGCCCAGCGCGTTGCAATGGTTAATCACTTCCTGACAGCGGCGCTGCATTTCCGGGTTATCCCGTTGCACGGAGGCAAAATCCAGGTTTTCCAGGCTTTCGCCGGAGGTCTGCGACGAGGCTGCCCCGCCGCCCAGGCCGATCAACATCGCCGGCCCCCCGAGAATGATAATCAACGCCCCCGGCGGAATACTGTGTTTTTTGACTAGCATGGGCCGGATACTGCCCACGCCGCCCGCGATCATGATAGGTTTGTGGTAGCCTTTAAATTCATTGGCTGTTCCACCCGGCGCGACTTGTTCAAAGGTGCGGAAATAGCCGGTAAGATTGGGCCGGCCGAACTCGTTATTGAACGCCGCCCCACCTATCGGGCCTTCCAGCATGATCTGCAAAGCGGAGGCGATGCGACCGGGCCTGCCGTTATCCTGCTCCCAGGGTTGACTGAATCCGGGCAGCTGCAAATTAGACACCGAGAAGCCGGTCAATCCGGCTTTGGGCGAGGAACCCCGGCCAGTCGCGCCCTCGTCGCGGATTTCGCCGCCGGAACCGGTGGCCGCACCGGGATGCGGAGAAATCGCGGTAGGATGGTTATGGGTTTCCACTTTCATGAGAATGGGGGCGTCTTCTTCGCTGTAGCCGTATTCGCCGGTTTGCGGGTTGCGTATGAAGACTTGGGTGTTAGCGCCGTCGATGACCGAAGCATTATCGCTATAAGCCGTGATAATGCCGGCCGGGCTCAACTCGGACGTATTGCGGATCATATTGAACAACGAACGCGCCTGGGCTACGCCATCGATAGTCCAGCCGGCATTAAAAATTTTATGCCGGCAATGCTCGGAGTTGGCCTGGGCGAACATCATCAGCTCAACATCGGTAGGATCGCGGCCAAGCGCTAGGAAACTTTCGGCCAGATAATCGATTTCCTCATCCGACAAAGCCAGCCCCAGGGTTTTATTGGCTTCCAGCAAAGCCGGACGCCCGTGTGTACTTAACGCCACATACGCTAACGGGGCCGGATCATGTCGAACAAACAGTTCGGGCTCGTTGCCACCCCAAAAAACCGCCTGCGTCATGCGGTCATGCAACAACGGCGCAAGCTTGGCGCGGGCTGCATCGGTCAGCGGAAAAGCCACCCGAAACCCATACTCCACACCGCGTTCAATGCGTTTAACGCCTTCCAGCCCGCAGTGCCGGGCAATATCGGTGGCCTTACTGGACCAGGGCGAAACCGTACCCGGACGGGGTACAACGAATAAGCGCTCATTTTCTTTAAGCTCCGAAACACCCGGCGCACAGTCTAATAATTGCTTGAGAATGAGTTCCTGGGCAGGCGAAAGCGCCGTCTCCATATCAATGAGGTGCACAAAAGCCGCTGTTACTTCCTGTACTGAAGGCTCAAGCTTTTGCAACTCAACCAATAATCTTGCCAAACGAAATTCGGAGAACGCCGAAGCACCGGGGAATTTAAGCATACGCAGTTATTATCTGAAATTTAGCGGGGTACGCCGGAAACCGGCGCCATTTACTGAGCTTGATTGTCTTTAGCTTCTTTAGCTGCTTTATCGTCTTTTCCGGTTTGCTCGGCAAGCAGGGTGGTTTGGATCAACTTGAGCAGACCAACTGCCGTTTCATTGATCAACGGCTTTTCATCTTTATCGTAAACCAGCACATCGGTTCCGTTACCACTTTCGATCAGCTTCAGCAGATGCGCTTTTTCATTACTCTTGGCGCCGGCAAAAACAAAGACCACTTGATCCCATAACGTACTATCTTTGAAGGGTTCGTCAGTAAAGCCGTATTGAACCTCAAATAATTTTTTTTCGTCATCGCGGTTGGTCACTTCCAGACTGTTACGGCTTAACGCCTTACTTACCAGATACCAGGACTTGGCAACCGGAGCACCGATATGCAAGCGGGTTTCGCCATCGTCCAGACGCACCAGTTCCGCCGGAATGACCTTTGGCAATTCCACGGGTTTTTCCCGTGCTTCGGATTCCGGTTCAGGCACGGGGGCGGCCGCCAATTCTTGCGCACTCAGTTCATCGGCCTTTAGTTCAGCCGGCTTTACGGTTTTGGGTTTTTCATTGATAACCTTTTCCAGCTCTGCATTTTTATTCAGATCTGAAGGCAATTTCAAAACGGGAAGTTCCTGGCTGAGCTGGTAATCGTGGTGTTTGTCGGGAAAAAAACCGCGAATGTAGCTGCAACCGGTGACCGATACTGAAAATATCAGCGCGTAAAACCATTTAAAATTCGAATTCATAGTTGTTTTTAAAATACTTCAGCTTGGTACATGGCCGCGCTGACCGCCTCGAAACAATCGGGCGTCAGCCATGTCAACGGTAACCGTATGCCCATGCCCATCAAGCCCATTTCCGCCACCGCCCATTTTACCGGGATGGGATTAGCTTGAATAAACAAAGCCTTGTGTAACCCCATGAGTTTCTCATCAATGGCCAAGGCGGTTTGCGCATCGCCCTGAATCGCTGCGGTAAGCATCTCATGCACAAGTTTGGGCGCAACATTGCCGGTAACCGTGATTGAACCGTTACCACCCAGCAGGCAAAACTCTCGGCTGGTGGCATCATCACCGGAGTAAACGGCAAAATCGCCGCCGCATAAAGCCCTGATTTGTTTTAACCTGGAAAGATCACCGGTAGCTTCTTTTACGCCCACGATATGGTTCAGAACGGATAGCCGGCCAATGGTCTCGGGAAGCATATCGCAAGCGGTACGTCCCGGTACATTATAGAGAATCTGAGGAATATCGACAGCATCGTTAATTGCCCGGTAATGCTGAAAAAGACCTTCCTGGGTCGGTTTATTGTAATAAGGGGTGACCAAAAGACAAGCGTCGGCACCCGCCGCTTTGGCGCGTTGGGTGAGCGTGATCGCCTCTTTGGTGGCGTTGGCGCCGGTACCTGCAATCACCGGAATCCGGCCGGCGGAAAATTCGACCACCCATTCAATGACCTGACAATGCTCTTCTTCGTCTAGTGTCGCCGATTCGCCGGTTGTTCCCACCGCCACCAATGCATCGGTGCCTTGCTGGAGATGAAACTCGACTAATTTTTGCAAACTGGTTTTATCAAGCGAGCCATCAGCCTTCATTGGTGTTACTAACGCGACGATACTGCCTTCAATCATGAGTCCTCAACCTGAGCGAGTGGTGATAAATAAGCCGCATTATAGCAACAAAACGTTAAAACCTAGACCATCACAGTTTTTGCCGAAACACGCCGCCACGACCGGTTCAAAAACTTTTAGCACTAAAAAAATTACAGTAGGTTATAATCATGAGTTAGTAATATCTATCTCCGCGCTTTGGCGCCATATCTCATTTTTCTACAGGTAAATTCATGCCCAACGACGTTTCTGCGATACCTTCTTTCCGTGACCTAGCACTGATAGATCCAGTGTTACGTGCACTGGATGATGTCGGTTATGAAACCCCTTCACCTATCCAAGCCCAAACCATCCCGCTTATCCTCGAAGGCAAAGACGTTCTAGGCCAGGCTCAGACCGGTACCGGCAAAACCGCGGCTTTTGCCTTGCCCATCCTGTCGCGTATCGATCTTAAAGAAAAAGACCCGCAAGCCTTAGTGCTGGCGCCAACCCGCGAACTGGCCATTCAGGTGGCTGAAGCGTTCCAAAGTTATGCCGCCCACATGAAAGGCTTTCACGTGTTGCCGGTTTACGGCGGGCAGGACTACAGCTCGCAATTGCGTCAGCTAAGCCGGGGTGTCCATGTTGTCGTCGGCACGCCGGGACGGGTTATGGACCACATGCGGCGCGGCACCTTAAAGCTGGACAACTTGAGTTTTCTGGTCTTGGACGAAGCCGATGAAATGCTGCGCATGGGTTTCATCGACGATGTCGAATGGATTCTGGAACAAACGCCGGAAACTCGGCAAACCGCGTTGTTCTCGGCCACCATGCCTAGCGTAATCCGGAAAATCGCTCAGGAATACCTGACCGAACCGGAACAAATCACCATTAAAGTCAAAACCACCACCGCAGAAAACATCCGCCAGCGCTATTGGGTGGTCAGCGGTTTGCATAAACTGGATGCATTGACCCGTATTCTGGAAGTCGAAACCTTCGACGGCATGATTATCTTTGTGCGCACCAAAACCGCAACGGTAGAACTGGCGGAAAAACTGGAAGCCAGAGGCTATTCGGCCGCCGCCATTAACGGCGATATGTCACAAGCCTTGCGTGAACGCGCCATCGCCAATCTTAAATCCGGCAAACTGGATATTCTGATCGCCACCGACGTGGCCGCACGCGGGCTGGACGTAGAGCGCATTACCCACGTGGTGAATTACGATATTCCTTACGATACCGAGTCCTACGTGCACCGTATCGGCCGCACCGGACGCGCGGGCCGTACCGGGGACGCGATTTTGTTTATCGCGCCCAGGGAAAGAAAACTGCTTAGCAATATCGAAAAAGCCACCAAGCAAAAAGTTGAGGAAATGGGCTTGCCTTCAACTGAAGTAATCAACAACAAGCGCATCGCCCGATTTAAACAAAATATCACCGATACCTTGGCAGCCGAAGAACTTAGCTTTTTCCGGCAGTTGATCGAGCAATATCAAACCGAACACAACGTCTCCGCCGTTGACGTAGCGGCAGCACTGGCCAAACGCTTGCAAGGCGAAACGCCGCTGCTGCTGCAAAATCCACCGAAAAAAACCAAAGACCGGGAAAAAGACGACTCTCGCGAATTCCGCGAAAACCGGGAAAGCCGGGAAAGCCGCTTTCAAAACGACAAACCCGGCAAAGCCCACAAAGACAAACCCCGGCGGAATTTTGATTCGTCCAACATAGAAATGGAATTGTTCCGGATTGAGGTAGGCCGCGTGCACGGCGTTAAGCCCGGCAACATTGTGGGCGCCATTGCCAATGAAACCGGCATAGACGGCGAGCACATCGCACGTATTAAAATTGAAGATGACTACAGCACCGTGGAATTACCGGCCGGCATGCCTAAAGAACTGTTCCAGGAATTGAAAAAAGTCCGAGTTGTCGGACAGCAGCTGAATATCTCTCGATTATCAGCCCAAAGTTCGGACAAAGCAACCGACGACAAAAACGGCAAAAGCAAAAAAAAGCCGACGCTTTCACTGGGCAGTAGAAAAACCAAAGTCAGTGTGGAATAAAGCGATATTAAAGCGTCTCAGCAGCCGGCCGGAGACAACTTCAGCCCTCTTTAAAGATGGCTTGCAAGCGCTCTTGGTGTAGTTCAAGCTCCGCTGCATTGCATCGTTCCCACGTTGTACGTGGGAATGCAGATCCAAAGCCGATACACATTCCTTAGCTGCAGCGTGGGCAGGAGAAAACGGATTTGTGGCCCGGCGCACAGGGGATCCTACTCTGCGCCACGGGGTTTTCGTAGCCCCGATTAGCGTAGCGTAATCGGGGGAATGGGAGGTTTCATTTCCATGCGTACGATTACGCTTCGCTAATTGTACGGCGCTGGTTGCCCATGCAATGGTCTCAAGCTTTATGTTTGGATTTTAACCTCTGTATTTCTTCAAGGAGTTTAGGTATGTCCTGTCGAGCATGAGCAATAAAATCTTGATCTGCAATGCTGGCCCCAGATAACTCTATATCGTTTCCACGAGTCTCTTTTTCACCAGTCATAATAAAGCTTGAACCGCTAGTATGGTCTCTACCCTCGACATAAGATATCCAAGGTCCTGGTGTGGCTGCGTTACAACGGGATACTATTGATTCTAATTCATCATCAGTTAGAAATTGTCCATTGTTATCTTCTTGCATTAGGATTTGGAATTGTCGGAGTAAATATATCTTGAGCTTGTTGTGGCGTAATCCCATTAAGTGTCGCATGATTTGGGCTCCCAGTATTTGGTGATGGTATAACATCTCCTCCAGCAGCACGAACGTCACCCACTTGACTTGGTTGATCAGGTTATCGCCGGGGTCGTCTGGGTAGCTATAGCTTTCGTAGCCCCGATTAGCGTAGCGTAATCGGGGGAATGGGGGGGGCACGATTACGCTTCGCTAATTGG
>PERF01000077.1 GCA_002928495.1 Methylobacter sp.
GAGATTGAATTCAGCGTTCGCATCACCTTGCTCCGCTTCTTTTTTACAAAGGATAAAATTAGATTTATCGTCTTTGTTCTCGTCATAGCACTCCGACCAGGCTTCAAGCGGGTCCAGCAGCAGCATTAACAGAAATAATTTTTTCATCACCTTTAACTTTAACCTTTGCGTGGTTTCAAGAGCTGCTTGTGTGGGTTTGCTGCGATATTAACCAATTCGCACAGAAGTATTTTAAAACATTTCTTATTCAACTGCTTAGGAATTATAACTAAGACTAGCCTAAGACAAAATCGGCCAAGAATGGTTGCTAAAAATCGCAAAAAAGGCGGGAAATAAACACAAAAAAAGGGTTACACAACGTATGTAACCCTATTTATTTTTTGGCTCCCCCGGACGGGCTCGAACCGCCGACCCAATGATTAACAGTCATTTGCTCTACCGACTGAGCTACAGGGGAATAAACTTTTTTATTTTACTTTTTATATTGGCGCGCCCGGAGAGATTCGAACTCCCGACCGCTCGGTTCGTAGCCGAGTACTCTATCCAGCTGAGCTACGGGCGCCTAGTTGAGCAAGCAATTATCGATTTTTATTGTTATTTTGTCAACCTGAATGTAAAAGCTTTTCATCAAAAAAATTGGCGGAGAGAGAGGGATTCGAACCCTCGATGGGCTTTTGGCCCATACTCCCTTAGCAGGGGAGCGCCTTCGGCCTCTCGGCCATCTCTCCTTAAACTGGTTTAATTGTCACTGCCTGTTGAGCCGCCAGAGTTACTCTGTTCTTTTTTAATCCTTTCGTAAATTTCTTCCCTATGAACAGTCACTTCCTTGGGTGCATTAACACCGATGCGAACCTGATTTCCTTTGACTCCGAGAACTGTCACAGTTACATCGTCGCCAATCATCAAAGTCTCTCCTACTCGACGCGTCAAGATAAGCATGACTTCTCCCTATGTGTATTAAATACCAACTGCAATTCCGCAGTGCTCAACCAGATTATCCAGTATAGCAAGTTTTTATGGATAAATAAAATACTGCCTCATTAAGCTTCAAGGCCGAATGCGCTATGTAATGATCTTACCGCAAGCTCAAGATATTTTTCATCAACGACGACAGAAATTTTTATCTCAGAGGTCGAAATCATGCGGATGTTTATTCCTTCGGATGCCAACGCCTTAAACATGGTGCTGGCTATACCGGCGTGAGAACGCATACCGACGCCTACGATGGAAACTTTAACGATAGCGTCATCGCCGGTAAGCTTTCTAGCGCCTAAATCCTGGCGCGTCTGTTCCAATATGTCTCTGGCGCGCAAATAATCATT
This sequence comes from Methylobacter sp., assembly GCA_002928495.1. GTDB lineage: Bacteria > Pseudomonadota > Gammaproteobacteria > Methylococcales > Methylomonadaceae > WM-3-3. The sequence continues at coordinate 1,323 of PERF01000077.1, forward strand.
ACGGTGGACGGTAAAGGTAAAATCGGTGGTCGCATCCTCGGCAATATTTTGCACGATCATATCGACTTCTATGTTGGCATCAGCTATGGGGCCTAAAATTTTGTGCGCGATTCCTGGTAAATCGGGAACACCGGTTATGGTTAACTTGGCTTCGTCGCGGTTGAAAGCAATGCCTGAGATTAATGCTGTTTCCATGTCTGAATCCTCGTACGTAATGAGCGTTCCATTTCCTTCCGTAAATGATGATAGCACCCTTAAAGCGACATTGTATTTACCGGCAAACTCGACTGAGCGTATTTGTAAAACTTTAGAGCCCAAGCTTGCCATTTCTAGCATTTCTTCAAATGTAATTTTATCTAACCGCCGCGCTTTCGGCTCTACCCGAGGGTCTGTGGTGTAGACTCCGTCAACATCGGTATAGATATGGCATTCATCCGCTTTAAGAGCTGCAGCCAGGGCGACCGCAGTGGTATCAGAACCGCCTCGGCCCAGCGTTGTTATATTACCTACTTCATCAACGCCTTGAAACCCCGCTACGACAACGACTTTACCCTGGTTCAGGGCGTTACGTATTTTGGCGTCATCAATTTCTCTGATACGTGCTTTAGTGTAACTGCTATCCGTTAGAATCTTAACTTGAGAACCTGTGTAAGAACAAGCCTCACAGCCAAGATTATGCAGTGCCATAGCCAATAAAGCGATAGTCACTTGCTCCCCGGTCGATAGCAAGACGTCTAATTCACGGTCTGAAGGCTGAGTCTGCATTTCTTTTGCCAATGCCACTAAGCGGTTGGTTTCGCCGCTCATGGCCGAGACTACGACAACGATTTGGTCGCCTGTGTCATGGGCTTTTTTTACTTTCTCGGCAACGGATTTGATGCGCTCAGCGGTTCCTACCGATGTGCCGCCGAATTTATAAACATAAAGTGCCATTTTTTACTCTTTCTTGATCAAATTATTTGCCGAGTTGTTGCTTGATCCATTCGGGTACTTGTTTTAACGCAGCCTCCAATGCCGCAGGATTATTACCGCCGGCTTGCGCCATGTCCGGTCGTCCGCCGCCCTTACCGCCGACTTGGGTAGCGACAAAGTTGACCAAGTCCCCGGCTTTGACATGGTTAATCAAATCTTTACTAACGCCGGCGATCAAGCTGACTTTATCGTCTTCGGTAATAGCGAGAACAATGGCGCAGCTGCCCAATTTATTTTTAAGCTGATCCACCAGATCTCTTAATGCTTTGGCATCAACATCATTAACTTTGACGGCTAAAACGTTGATGCCTTCGATTACCATGGCTTGTGATGTCAATTCACTACCCGCCGAACTGGCTAACTTAGCTTGCAGACGCTCTAATTGCTTTTCCAGTAACCGGTTTTTTTCCAACAGTTGTTCGATTTTTTCGGGAATTTTTTCCTGTGAACTTTTCAGTAGCTCGGCAACCATGGTTAATGTTTTATCCCGGCTGGCCAGCCATTCTATACAGCCGTTGCCGGTAACCGCTTCGATGCGACGCACTCCCGCCGCCACGCCGGTTTCGCTGATGATTTTAAAACAGCCTATGTCCCCGGCGCGGTCAACATGCGTGCCGCCGCAAAGCTCCGTGGAAAACGCGCCAATTGTTAAGACACGGACTTCGTCGCCGTATTTTTCACCGAATAACGCCATAGCGCCGGCTTTTAAGGCATCGTCTTTGACCATCAGCTGTGCTGAAACCGGGTTGTTTAGACGGATTTGCTCATTCACCAGGCTTTCTATGGTGCTAATTTCGAATGGGGTTAACGGCTCAAAATGGGAAAAGTCGAAACGCAAACGCTCGGCATTGACCAGGGAACCTTTTTGTGCCACATGTTCCCCCAGAATGTGACGTAAGGCCGCATGCAACAAATGCGTGGCGGAATGGTTGCGTTCCGTGGACTTTCTTTCTTCGGTGTTAACCTGCGCTTCACACCATTGACCTACCGATAAAGTCCCGGTTTTCAAAATACCTTTGTGTAAAAATAGATTGGACGCTTGTTTTTGGGTGTCGGTGACTTCGAATAAGGTGTCGCCCGATAGTAGAATGCCGGAATCACCGACTTGACCGCCGGATTCGGCATAAAACGGAGTTTTATCAAGTACGACAATACCTTCTTCGCCGTCTTCCAAGCGCTCCACGGCTTGCCCCCGTTTGTAAAGCGCAGCGATTTTTACCTTGTCGGCCAGCAAATCGTAACCGGTAAATTCGGTTTGCAAGTCCAATTGAATATTCTTGTCGTAATCGGCGGCAAAATGACTGGCCGAGCGGGCGCGGTCGCGTTGTGCGGTCATGGCGACTTCAAAACCGGCATGATCGACGCTCAAATGCTGTTCGCGCGCAAAATCCGCCGTAAGGTCTACCGGAAAACCATAGGTATCGTAAAGCTGGAAAACCACCTCGCCCGGAATCACCGAACCTTCGAGTTTGGCAATACAGGATTCGAGGATTTTCATGCCTTGCTCCAAGGTTTCGGCAAAACGTTCCTCTTCTTTTTTCAAAACCCGCTCAATTTGTTCCCGACCGTTTTTGAGTTCCGGGTAAGCCTCACCCATCACTTCCACCAACGGGGTAACCAGTTGGTAAAAGAACACGTCACGTATGCCTAATTGGTAACCATGGCGTATAGCCCGGCGTATGATACGCCGCAAGACGTAACCGCGGCCTTCGTTTGACGGTATAACGCCGTCTGCTACCAGGAAAGCGCAAGAACGGATATGGTCGGCGATAACCCGAAGTGAGCTGAGGGTAAGATCGGTTTTTTGGGCTAGGTTGGCTGCCGCTTGTACCAAGTTTTGAAACAGGTCGATTTCGTAGTTGTTGTGTACGCCCTGCAAAACCGCACAAATTCGTTCCAATCCCATGCCGGTATCCACCGAGGGCTTGGGCAATGGATGTAAATTACCGTCGCTATCACGGTTGTACTGCATGAAAACTAAATTCCATACTTCGATATAGCGGTCGCCATCTTCTTCGGGCGAGCCCGGCGGCCCGCCCCATATGTGCTCACCGTGGTCGTAAAAAATTTCCGTACACGGTCCGCAAGGGCCTATATCGCCCATAGACCAAAAGTTGTCTTTAGCACCGATGCGGGAAAGTCGGCTGGGATCAACGCCAATTTCATCCAACCAGATTTTTTCGGCTTCCTGATCCTCTTCAAATACGGTAACCCACAGTTTGCCGGGCGGGATTTCCAGTTCCCCGGTTAAAAAATCCCAAGCAAAATGTATGGCTTGGTTTTTAAAATAATCACCGAAGCTGAAATTGCCCAGCATTTCAAAAAAGGTGTGATGGCGCGCGGTGTAGCCGACATTCTCCAAGTCATTATGCTTGCCGCCTGCCCGCACACAGCGCTGGCTGGTAACTGCACGGCTATAGTCCCGCTGTTCCCGGCCCAAAAAAACATCTTTGAATTGCACCATGCCGGCGTTGGTGAAAAGCAAAGTCGCATCGTTGCCGGGAACCAGCGAGCTTGAGGGCTGGATGCTGTGTCCGCGCTGGTGGAAAAACTCAAGGAAAGCGGCGCGCAATTCCGCGCTGGTCATTTTTTTCATGGTGGTAACAATGATTTATTCGGGTTGTTCGTTCAGGTGGTCAAAAAAAGCGTTGATCAGATCGACGGGAAAGCCGCGTTGCTGAAGAAAACGGCTACGTTTGGCCTGTTCCAGGCGATCCGGACGAATGTTTTGAGGATATTTTTTGCAGTAAACCTGTTCCATCAATTCCATCCAATTGCATTCCATAACGTTCAAGACTGTTTCAAAGTCAAACGCTTTGACACCATTCCGGCTCAACTCATAGCGAATCCGTAGCGGGCCAAAGCCTTTTAACATGCGGCTTCTGGCATAATTTTCCGCATAACGCCGATCATCCTGCCAGCCTTGAGCCGCCAGGTTTTGTATGACGGAATTAACTTCACTGGTTTCGTAGCCTTTGGCGGCTAATTTTACCAGCAGCTGTTTTTGGCTATGTTCACGCGAGGCCAATAAGCGCAAGCAGGATTGGTCTAGTTTTTTCTCGCGTTCGGAAACCATTGGACAATGGATTTATTCAGCGTCGTCAAATTGAACATCTTCACTATAAGTAACCGGCTTAGCAAATGCCTCCGCGCGGATTTTGGCTTCGATTTCCTTGGCGGCTTGCGGGTGCTCTTTAAGATAAAGTTTTGCATTATCTTTGCCTTGACCGATTTTTTCGTCGCCGTAGCTGTACCAGGAACCGGATTTTTGCACAAACCCGTATTGCACGCCCAAATCAACCAGCTCACCAAAAAACGAGATGCCTTCACCGTATAAAATTTCAAACTCGGCTTGTTTGAACGGTGGCGAAACTTTGTTTTTGACCACTTTGACACGGGTTTCGTTACCGATGACTTCCTCGCCTTTCTTCACCGAACCGATGCGGCGGATGTCCATTCTGACGGAAGCGTAAAATTTCAGTGCGTTACCGCCGGTGGTGGTTTCCGGGCTGCCGAACATAACGCCGATTTTCATCCGGATCTGGTTGATAAAAATTACCAATGTGTTCGAGCGTTTGATGTTTGCGGTAAGCTTTCTAAGTGCTTGCGACATCAAACGGGCTTGCAAACCCATGTGCGAATCGCCCATGTCGCCTTCTATTTCGGCTTTAGGCGTTAACGCGGCTACCGAGTCGATCACGACGATATCGACGGCACCGGAGCGCACCAGCATATCGGTGATCTCCAAGGCTTGCTCGCCGGTGTCAGGCTGTGAAACCAGCAAATCATCAACATTCACGCCGATTTTTTCGGCATAAGCCGGGTCCAAAGCGTGTTCCGCGTCTACAAATGCAGCGGTGCCACCCAGTTTTTGCATCTGCGCGATGACTTGCAAGGTCAAGGTGGTTTTACCGGAGGATTCAGGGCCGTATATTTCGATGACACGCCCTCTAGGCAACCCGCCACAGCCTAAAGCAATATCCAATCCCAGTGAGCCGGTGGATACTACCTGAATATCGCGGGCCGCCGCGGCAACATCGCCCATACGCATGACCGAGCCTTTGCCGAATTGTTTTTCAATTTGCATCAGCGCGGCGCCAAGCGCTTTCTTTTTATTATCATCCATCTTTGTGCCTAAAAACGGGTTATGGTTGGGCTTTATTATCACATACTGGCTTGGCTTGGGATAGCCGATTACCAGGAAGAATTCGCTTAAGCAAGCATTTCCAATGCTAAGCGGGCGATGTTTTTTGAACCGCCCCCCTCGCCCAAGGCAAGTTTGACCTGTAACAGGTTTTGGCGCATGGTTTTTGCGTAATCCGGATTTTCCAGAATGTGCAGAATTTCAGCGGCCATAGCCTGCGCGTTGGCATGGTGTTGAATAAGCTCTTTAACAATCGCTTTACCGGCGATAATGTTGGGTAAACCGATAAACGGCGTTTTAACCAGCAGACGGCCAAGCAGATAAGTTATGGGGGAAAGCTTATACGCAATAACCATCGGTACCGTAAACAACGCAATTTCCAACGTCGCGGTGCCCGAGGTGGTTATGATGGCATCGCAACACTGCATAACGTCATACGGCTGGTGTTTAACCACGGTAATATGACACGCCGATTTGTTCAAATAGGTTTGAATCAAACTGTCGGCTATCGAATCGGCTTGCGGCAGAATAAACTGGACCGACGGCAGTTTTTGCCTTATCGCCTCGGCGGCATTCAGCATAACCGGCAACAAGCGCTTAATTTCGTTGGGTCTGCTGCCGGGTAAAATGCCGACGACCGCTTGCTGTCCACTTAACCCGAATTGTTGCAAAGCATCAGATTTAGTCAGTTTAGTAATGGCTTTATCGACTGAAGGATGGCCCACATAGCGCACCGGTATGCCTTCAGCCTCATAATAACGGGTTTCAAACGGAAAAATCACCGCCATCATATCGACGGCTTTGCCGTATTGCTTGACCCGCCCTTCCCGCCAAGCCCAGATTTGCGGACTGACATAGAACAAGACTTTAATGCCGTGGCGTTTAGCAAAGCGCGCCAGATTATAGTTGAACTCCTTGTAATCCACGCACACCAGCAAATCCGGTTTTTCCCGTATCAACGTGTTTTGCATGAGTTTCAAAGCTCGTTTAATTTCCGGGTAGTGTTTGATAACTTCTACAATGCCAATTACCGCTATAGCCGTTGAATCGTAAGTTAGCTTGATACCGGCCTCAGCCATTTTCGTGCTACCCATGCCCATGCCTTGAATATTGGGGAGGCTTTGTTTTAATTCCAAAAACATATTCGCGGCATGTCGGTCTCCGGAAGACTCCCCGGCACTGAACATGATTTTCAACGCTTGATCACTCACTTTAGCCGGTAAAACTGTGTTCAGGTTTCAGACGCTCAAGGTTTGTCGGATGACATCGGTAATCCGCTGGATATTTTCATCCGATAATGATGGGCAAATCGGTAAAGATAAACAACGCGCGGCAACAGATTCAGTCACCGGCAATTTCACGCCAGCGCATTCCGCTTTGAAGACATTTTGCTGATGCAGCGGCACCGGATAATAAATGGCGCAGCCAATCTGAGCCGCCTGCAAGGCTTGCATCAAATCGTCGCGGCGGTCGCTTAACAGTGTGTATTGATGGAACACATGCACACCCATGCCATCTTCGTAAGGTGTTTCCAGCGGTAAATCGGCCAGCAGTGACGAATACAAATGCGCAGCACGGCGGCGGCCTTGGTTGTATTGTTCAATGCGTTTAAGTTTGACTCTCAAGATGACAGCTTGCATTTCGTCAAGCCGGCTGTTGAAACCTATGGCATCGTGGTAATACCTGACATTGGAGCCGTGGTTGCGAAGCATCTTGATCTTTGCCGCGGTTTCATCCGAGTTTGTAGTTGCTAAACCGCCATCACCGAAAGCGCCTAAATTTTTACTGGGAAAAAAACTGAATCCGGCCGAATCCCCAAGACCCCCGGTTTGTTTTCCATCGATAGAAGCGCCGAATGATTGGCAGCAATCTTCAATCAGTTTGAGCCCGTGTGCCTGGCAAATTTTTTGGATGCCGAGCATATCGGCAGGCTGGCCGAATAAATGCACCGGCATCACCGCTTTGGTTTTCGGGGTAATGGCTTGGGCAATTGCGTCAGGGCGGATGTTGAATGTCTTGGGGTCGATATCGACGAATACCGGCGTGGCGCCAACATACTTGATGGCTTCAGCGGTGGCAATAAAGGTAAACGGCGTGGTGATGACCTCATCACCGGGGCCAATGCCCTCGGCAATCAAAGCCAAATGCAGCGCGTCGGTGCCGGAAGCCACACCGATAGCGTGTTTGACGCCAAGATAAGCAGCAGCTTCTTGTTCGAAAGCTTGTACGTTGGGGCCCAGAATAAACGAGCAATTGGCGATTGTTTCTTGTAAGCCTTGCTCAATTTCCGCTTGAATTTCTGCGTACTGAGCTTTCAAATTGACCATCGGTATCATTGGCGATATTTTTCCTTTTAATATTAAAAAATTACCAGGCAGCGGCTAATTTTCGCCTAGTAAACTGGTAATTGCGATTGCGGTTTCCAAGGCGCGCTTGCCGGCTTCACCGCTAACCAGCGGCTGGCTGCCGGTTTTAATGCAGTTGATGAAATGTTTGACTTCTTCAAGCAAGGCATCGCCGCCTTCAAAAACCGACTCTTCACTGACAATTTCAGGAATGCCGGGGAACATTTCTTTTTCGCCGGTGTAGTGCTTGGATAATTTGCGGTTTTGAAAGTCAACCGAAACATAGGAGTGAGGTCGAAACAAGCGCATTTTGCGTTCGAGTTTAAGGCTGATACGGCTGGCGGTGACGTTTGCAACACAACCATTTTTAAACTGAATACGGGCGTTAGCGATGTCGGTGCCCTGTGTCAACACCGGCGTGCCGCTGGCGTCAATACGTTCGACTTCGGAATCGACCAAAGCCAGAATAATGTCGATATCGTGAATCATTAAATCCAACACCACACTGACATCATTGGCGCGCGGGTTAAACGGCGATAAGCGGTGCGATTCTATAAATAGCGGTTTTTCTTCGCGGTCCAGCCCTAAAACGGCCGGGTTAAAGCGCTCCAAATGGCCGACTTGCAAGATGCGTTGATGGGTTTTAGCGATTTCGATTAATTCTTCAGCCTGCAGGACCGTTACGGTGATCGGCTTTTCCACCAAAACATGAGCGCCTTGCTGTAAAAAAGCTTTGGCAACTTCATGGTGTAAAGTCGTCGGCACCACAATGCTGACGGCATCAACTTTCCCCAAAATCTCGCGGTAGTCGGTAACCGCCTGCGCACCGTATTGGTCGGCCACGGCGTTGGCGGCATTGGAATCGATATCGGCAACTGCGGTCAATTCACAATCGGGTAAGGATGCGTATTTTTGCGCGTGGAATTTTCCCAGATAACCTGCGCCGATAACGGCACATTTAAGTTTGTTCATAGCTAGTTAAACAATTTTTTATATTGAGGAGCTTAACTTGAGTGAATCGAGTTCAAAACGATCCTCTCTTAAGCCAGTAAAACCCAGCATTGTAAACCAATGAGCAATCCGCTTAAACCTCACTGATCAGACCGGGGTTAAAAATTGCATTTTTATCGACCGGAATGCCGAAAGTTAAGATCAGCGCCGTATTATTCAGCATGGCCGGTTTAGGCGCTACGTGCAGCCATAAAATATTGATTTTACGCCCTGAATCCAGTTGTATTTCGCCTTCGACTCGCACCTTGTTAGTTAATCCGGAGCGGATCATGGCAAGTTGAAGAGGGTGGTTTTGGTCGTGTGCCGGCAGGAATGTATCGAATACTTTGCCCACTAAGGACTCACTGTCGGTTTCTAAAACAGTGAGTGCAAATTGATTAACACTAGTGACCATGCCATTGGTTTTTTGCGTCAAAATGAGGATGGGCGAGGATTCCAACAATAGTCTCACAAAGTTGCGTTCTTTAACCAAAGCCTCACTCTTTTCCAATAAAATCACATTATTCGAACAAATTTGACGCTCGAGACTTGCAAGTTGTTCGGATAAATTCAGGGCATTATCACTGAGTTGGTTGATTTCGTCGTAACCAAATAATTGATTGTTTTTAAGGGTGTTTTTGAAGTCGTGATAAAGCCGCTTTGAAAGTAAAGGCAGCGCCAGCGATAGGTTGTGTATGCGGTTAAAAATTGCCTGTATAACTAATATAGAAATGATCAACGCCGCAGAAAGCCCGGTTATGCTGTAAAACCATAGCCTGGACAGATTATTGGTAAAGAATTGCAACTCAGTGGAAACATCATCTATCAGTAATAGAAATATGGTTTTTTCCATGCTCTCGGCCGGATACGGGAGCATGCTGATGACGAACAAGCGCCCGCTGAGATTGACGAATTGCGGGTCTTGTAAAAAGTTGTCCGGCAAATAGTTTTTTATAATGTGGTTATACAGAGTGGTGTTTTTTTCCGCCTGGTTAATGCTTAGTAACTTATAAGGCCAACCCACGGCAGGTGTTTCGGAGACTTGCAAAACACCAATATCAAGGCCGGTAAGACGTCGGTACTTGGCAATGGTGGTGGAAAAGCTTTTAGTTATGCTAAGCGCCCCTTTTTTATCGGGAAAAGGCGCAATAATTTGCTGATAACAATTATCCGCGCAAAAGAAATTGTGTTTGGTAGCGGCTTCTTGCAGCGCATCTTCCACGGTGGGAACGGAAACATTCCATTGCGGCCCTAATGAAGCAACGGTGTTTGCTTGAGCATTGTATAAGCTGATATTTTCAATATTCCAGTTGAGTTGCCATTGCCCCCAATGTTTTTCTATTTCCGGATTTAAAGCTGTCAGATCCGAGCCTGCTACGGGTTCGTTAATCATTAATGCTAATTGTGTAATTTGATCTAAAGAAAAAAAAGAATCTTTGATCAGAGTAATCAAATTATCCGAGACCTGTGCCTGATTGATTCGGTGTTCGGAATAAAAACCGTTAAGGCTTTCGCGATAGATAAGATAAGAGAATAACGAATGCAGGACCAGGAATATCAGGCCCATAACAATGCCTAGTTTCCATTTTAAACTAAAGAAAACCTGGTTTTTCGACATAAATTAAAGCCGGTCAAAGCAAAACCGGCATGACTGCCGCTTGCTTATAGAATTGTTGGAAAATAAAGTAAGACTGCTTTAAATTTTAAGCCAACGCAGACGGTTGGCGTTGGTGACAACAGTCACGGAGGACAGCGCCATGGCGGCTCCTGCAATCATTGGGTTAAGCAATAACCCAAAGAATGGATAAAGTAACCCGGCCGCCACCGGAATACTGATGACGTTATAGAAAAATGCGCCTAGTAAATTTTGCTTGATATTACTCATGGTAGCTTTAGACAGGTTTATCGCCTCCGGTATTTTCACTAAAGAACCTTGTAGAATCACCATGTCGGCGCTTTCTATGGCAATGTCGGTTCCGGTTCCTATTGCCATGCCAATATCCGCCTGCGCCAATGCCGGAGCGTCGTTAATACCGTCGCCCACCATACAGGTTATATAACCTTGCTGTTGAATGTCCTTGACCACACTCGCTTTATCTTGCGGTAATACCTGCGCACGGATTTCAGTGATACCTGCTTGTTTGGCTATAGCCCTGGCCGTGGTTTCATTATCGCCGGTCACCATGATAACCTTGATACCGTTATCTTTTAGCTGCTGTACCGCTTTAGCTGAATCAGGCTTTATTGGGTCGGCAACTGCAACAATGCCAACCACCTTCTGATCGACGGCAAGCAGCATGGGTGTATTACCGAGTTTGGCCAATCTTTCCAAATCCCCGACACATTGGCTGTACGAAATAGTATTATTGTCCAGCAACAATGGATTGCCAAACAGTACCCTTTGGCTATTCACCTCAGCAGTAATGCCCTGCCCCGAAATGGCATGAAAATCTTGCGCCGGTATTAACGATAGCTGTTGTTCTGCGGCGGCATTAAGAACCGCCGCCGCTAATGGATGCTCGGAACCGGACTCCACACTGGCTGCAATTTGTAAAACAGTGTCCTGAGTAAAACCGTGGTAGGTTACCAGCTCGGTCACCTTCGGTTTTCCTTCCGTTATTGTGCCGGTTTTATCGACTATCAAGCAGGTTATACGCCCCGCTATCTGTAATGCTTCGCCATTGCGTATCAGAATGCCGGATTGCGCGGCGCGGCCCACACCTACCATCACGGAAATCGGTGTGGCTAAGCCTAGCGCACACGGACAGGCAATAACCAATACCGTCATCGCGGTAACGAAGGCATAACCCCAAGACGGCTCAGGCCCCCATATTCCCCAGATGAAAAAAGTCAGCACAGAGATCGCCACCACAGCGGGTACAAAAACACTGGCAATGTTATCGGCCAGACGGGCAATAGCCGGTTTGGCGCTTTGTGCCTGGCGCACGCTATTTATAATCTGCGCTAAAGCGGTATC
>PERF01000078.1 GCA_002928495.1 Methylobacter sp.
GATATGTCCGAATACATGGAACGCCATACCGTGTCCCGATTAATTGGCGCGCCTCCAGGCTATGTCGGCTTTGATCAAGGCGGTCTTTTAACGGAACAGGTTACCAAGCATCCTCATGCAGTCCTGTTGTTGGACGAATTGGAAAAAGCTCACCCTGATGTGTTTAATCTGTTGCTGCAAGTTATGGATCATGGCTCACTAACCGACAATAACGGACGCAAAGCCGATTTTAGAAATATTATTCTGGTGATGACCACAAATGCCGGAGCTGAAGAAGGTAGCCGCGCTTCAATCGGTTTTACTAAGCAAGATCATGCAACCGACAGCATGAAAGTTATCGAAAGAGGCTTCTCTCCGGAGTTTCGAAACCGTTTGGATGCCATTATCCAGTTCAAACCGCTGGATATTTCCATTGTCGGTCATGTGGTTGATAAATTTATCTTCGAGCTTGAAGCGTTGCTGGCGGAGAAACACGTTACCTTAACGCTGGATGCTGACGCCAGACTGTGGATGGCTGAAAACGGTTGCGATCCTAAAATGGGTGCAAGACCGATGGCCCGTTTGATTCAGGAAAAAATCAAGAAACCTCTGGCGAATGATTTGTTATTCGGCAAGCTTGCCAATGGCGGTCATGTCAGAATCACGCTCAAAGAGAATGAGCTTGTCTTTGATATAGAAAGCCGCGAGCTGGCTGTTTCGGAAAAAACGGACTAAGGGAAGAAGTTCAGAAACGTATGCGCTATTGATGTTAATCAATTAGCGCATACGGAAAGTGATCCGGCCTTTGGTTAAGTCGTAAGGTGTCATTTCAACTTTAACTTTGTCGCCGGTTAGAATACGGATATAGTGTTTGCGCATTTTGCCTGAAATATGCGCGGTAACGATATGTCCATTTTCCAGTTCCACCCGGAACATGGTATTCGGCAATGTATCTATGACTTTGCCTTCCATTTCTATTTGATCTTCTTTTGCCATTTAGCTTTTCCAACTGGTTTAAACTCGGCATCATACCATAGCCTTGTTTTTTACGGTAGAATCCTTTAGAGCGCTAGCATTGTCTGAGGTTTTTAAATAAGGCAGCCAGCTATCATTAATAAACAATTGCAATGGCTGAAATTGGTTTTTGTAAGCCATTTTACGGCAGTTTTCTATCCAAAAACCCAAATAGATAAAGTCTTTATGCAGCTTTTTTGCCTGCTCAATCTGCCATAATACGGCATAAGTTCCCAAGCTGTAATCCGCTAAATCAGGCTCGAAAAACGTATAAACAGCGGATATGCCATTATCTAATAAATCGATGATAGCTACGCCTGCCAAACGGTTGTCGATTAAAAATTCAACAAATTGGGTCTGACTCCAATCGCTGCTCAGAAAAGTGATGTAGTCGTTGGGGCTTGTTTGTGCCATGATCCCGCCTTGGTGGCGGCGGTTCTGGTAGCGCAGATATAAATCGTAATGAGTTTGTTCGAAATGCGCGGGTTTGGTTATGACTCGGGTTTGGCTGTGCTTTTTTAAACAGCGTTTTTGTTGCCGGTTGGGCGCAAAGCTTTTTACCGGAATTTTGGCGGGAATACAGGCTTTACACGCCGGGCATCGGGGTTTGTAAACATCATTGCCGCTACGTCTGAATCCCAATTCAATTAACTCACTATACAAGCTATTGTCAATTTGAATTGAAGGATGCACAAAAGCCGATTGAGCAATCTCATCGTCAAGATAGTTGCATTCATGTTTGTAAGTTAACACCAGGGGAATGGTTTTCATACATTCTTCCAGGCTAGGGGAAAGGCGGTTTTGTTGCAATATTGCTCCAGCAATTTAACAAAATGGCTGCGGGTTATCGATTCGGCACCCAAACTTGCCAGGTGATGAGTGTGTACCTGGCAATCTACTAGTTGATAACCCCATTCGCTAAGTTTTTGCACTAAAGTTACAAATGCGATTTTGGAGGCATCGGTTTGCCGGTGAAACATGGACTCACCAAAAAATACTTGGCCCAGCGCAACACCATACAAGCCTCCGGCCAGGGTGCCGCCGTGCCAAGCCTCTACCGAATGTGCGATACCCAATTCGTATAGCTTGATATAAGCTTGACTAATTTCCGTTGAAATCCAGGTGCCGCCTGAGTTTTTCCGGGTTTCAGCGCAGGCGTTGATGACGTCGTTGAATGCGCGATCAAAGCTGACTTCAAAAAATTGTTTGCGCAGTGTTTTCCGTAAGCTATGCGAGATACGCAAATTTTCCGGAAGCAAAACCAGTCTCGGATTCGGCGACCACCAAAGTATGGGCTCGTCCGGGTTATACCAGGGAAAAATACCATGCCGGTAGGCATTGAGCAGGCGTACAGTAGACAGGCACCCGCCTACCGCAAGTAAACCATTGGGTTCGTCAAGCGCTAATTGCAGTGGTGGAAAGTCTTGTTCCGGGGTGTTAGGGTCAAGCAGTGTCAGGTGCATAATGGGCGAACCGGCTAAAACTGCGCTTTAGTTTCAGCCGGTTTCTAGGCTATTTTAATTCGTCCAGATATTTTTCGGCATCCAAAGCCGCCATGCAACCTGCGCCGGCAGACGTGATGGCTTGTTTGTATACGGAGTCCATCACATCGCCGGCAGCAAAAACACCTTCGACACTGGTTGCGGTAACATTGCCGTTCAGGCCGCTATTAACCTTAATGTAACCATGATCCATTTCAAGCTGACCTTCAAAAATGCCGGTATTCGGGGTATGCCCGATGGCTATGAAAACGCCGTGTACATCAATATCCTGGGTGCTGCCATTCTCTGCGTTTTTGATGCGTACCCCGGTAACGCCCATATCGTCGCCTAAAACCTCATCGAGGGTATGGTTCCACTGGATTTCAACATTGCCCGAGTTGGCTTTTTGCAGCAGTTTGTCGGAGAGGATTTTTTCCGAGCGGAATTTGTCGCGGCGGTGAACAACCGTGACTTTAGAGGCAATGTTTGACAGGTACAAGGCTTCTTCGACGGCGGTATTGCCGCCACCAATGACTGCGACCGGTTTGTTTTTATAAAAAAAGCCGTCACAGGTAGCGCAAGCGGAAACGCCTCTGCCTTTAAAAGCCTCTTCGGAATCAAGCCCCAAATAGCGGGCCGACGCGCCGGTGGCAATAATCATGGCGTCGCACGTATAGGTGCCGGAGTCGCCGGTCAAGGTAAAAGGCTTGTGGCTTAGGTCAGCGGTATGGATGTGGTCGAAAATTATTTCGGTATTAAAGCGCTCGGCATGTTGCTGCATCCTCACCATTAAGTCAGGTCCTTGTAAGCCTTCGACATCGCCGGGCCAATTGTCTACATCGGTAGTAGTGGTGAGCTGGCCACCTTGCTGTAATCCGGTAATGATAACGGGGTTAAGATTAGCGCGTGCGGCATAAATGGCAGCCGTATAACCGGCAGGGCCGGAGCCCAGAATCAAAAGGCGGCAATGTTTGGCGTCGCTCATTAAAAAAACCTCCGTCAGCAAGCAAAAATAAAAGCCATTATGCAGTTGAATCCGAATGGCGTAAACCGGAAGTTAGGTCATTTTCTTGATACAGAGCCGATACTATTGCGATCCGGTTAGACTTTTAGATTCATGTAAAATCTGCAATAGCTGGTCTATAATGATGTTTTAAAGCTTTTTATTGAATGAGCAACACATGGCTGCAGTTATGGAAGAAAAAACATTCCGGGGCTTGCGGGAAATTGCTTTACTGGGCTTTTCCGCCTGTGCAATCTTCTTCTTAATTTCGTTAGTGACGTTTTGTGATGACGATGCCGGGTTTACCCATAGCGGCACTGTGCAAAACATTAGCAATTCCGGGGGCGTGGCGGGCGCGTGGCTGGCCGACTTTAGCTTGACTATGCTGGGGTTGATGGCTTATTGCCTGCCGGTGGTGATAGCCTGGCAAGGATATGTCGTATTCAGGCCTGAACACGCGGCCAGTAACACCGCTTTAGCATTATTAAAGGCTTGTGGCGTGCTTCTGGTCATTGTGGCCGGAGCCGCTGTATTAAATCTGCATGCAATCAAATTCTGGTTGGAGTTACCCGGCTCAACCGGCGGTATTCTTGGCCAGGAAGTTGGTGACGCCTTACATCATTTACTAGGTGGCTCCGGAGCCACTTTATTTTTAGTCGTCAGTTTACTGGCGGGCATTACCCTGGCAACCGGGTTTTCCTGGCTTAAGTTGTTGGATTGGATAGGAAAATACACGTTACTTTTATTGACGGGTATTGTCCAGGCAGGGCAAACGCAGGCCGGTGCAGACGTGTTACCGCAGGAGCCTGAAGCGCAAAAATTACCGGATACTAAGGCAAAACCCAGAAGCCGGGCCAAGATTCCGCCACCGTTTGAAGACGATACCGTTGAGCCGATAATCCCTCCCATCATTGCCAAGGCAGTCGAGAAGACCGAATACAAGCCCGTTAAAAAGCAGCAGCTGACCATCCCTTTCGATGCCGCGGTAAGTATTTTGCCGCCTTTAACATTGCTGGATGACCGCGATACCCGTGTGCAAGGTTATTCTGCAGGCGATCTGGAGGATATGTCCAGGCTAGTGGAAGAAATTTTAGATGATTTTAATGTTACGGTTGAAGTGGTGGGTGTGCATCCGGGGCCGGTGATTACCCGTTTTGAGCTACAGCCGGCCGCCGGCATCAAAGTCAGCCGCATCAGTGGCTTATCCAAGGATTTGGCGCGCGCTTTGTCGGTGACCAGTGTGCGTATCGTGGAAGTGATTCCGGGTAAATCCGTAATCGGCCTTGAGATTCCCAATCGCCAGCGCGAAATGGTAAATCTGCGCGATTTGCTGTCTTCGCAAGATTTCAACAAAGCCAAATCGGCGCTCACCTTGGCGATGGGAAAAGACATTTCCGGCGCGCCCGTGGTGGCTGATTTAGGCAAGATGCCGCATGTTCTGGTGGCAGGAACCACGGGTTCGGGCAAGTCGGTGGCTATCAATACCATGATACTTAGCTTGTTGTACCGGGCGACGCCGCAACAAGTCCGGATGATCATGATCGATCCTAAAATGTTGGAGCTGTCGGTTTATGAAGGCATTCCCCACTTGTTAACGCCCGTAGTCACCGATATGAAAGAAGCCAGTAACGCGCTACGTTGGGCGGTGGCGGAAATGGAGCGGCGTTATAAGCTGATGTCCAAAGTCGGGGTTCGGAATCTTGCCGGTTTCAATCAAATGGTTGAAGACGCCGCGGCACGCGGTGAAAGCATCCGCGATCCGTTGTTTCAATTAACCCGGCCTTTAGAGGAAGGTGAGGAGTTTCCGGTGTTGGCTACCTTGCCTAGTGTTGTGATCGTCATTGATGAATTGGCCGACATGATGATGATCGTGGGTAAAAAAGTCGAGGAATTAATTGCCAGATTGGCGCAAAAAGCCCGTGCCGCGGGCATTCATCTGATTTTGGCGACCCAGCGGCCATCGGTGGACGTTTTAACCGGTTTGATTAAAGCCAATGTGCCGACCCGGATTTCCTTTCAGGTTTCTTCAAGAATAGACTCCCGCACGATTCTTGACCAAGGCGGTGCTGAATCGCTATTGGGTAACGGCGATATGTTGTTTTTGCCATCCGGCACCAGTATACCGTTGCGAGCGCATGGCGCATTTGTCGACGACCACGAGGTTCACCGGGTCGTTGAGTTTTTAAAGAAAACCGGACCTGCGAATTATCTTGACGAGATCACCCGCGAGCCGTCTGATAATGCCGATGGCTTTGCCGGCTTTAACAGCGATGCGGCAGAATCCGATCCGCTTTATGATGAAGCCGTGCAGTTTGTCACCGAAACCCGCAAAGCATCTATTTCCAGTGTGCAACGCCGGTTTAAGATCGGTTATAACCGGGCGGCCCGGATGGTTGAAGACATGGAGGCCGCCGGCGTGGTCAGCATGCCGGAATCAAACGGTTCACGGGAAGTCTTGGCGCCGGCGCCGATTAGAGGCTGAGTGCCCGGTTGATTGAGTTAAGCAAAGGTGAATTTGATTTTAAACTATTTCGTTTTTTTGTATTCAAACTGAAACGTCGCCTTCGCGAACGTTATTCGGTTTCCGTTGCGAAATAGTGAATATAACAGCGGCTTGCCTGATTTTAAGTAATCGGAGTTGTGTATTAACCTATGCTTGAAGGATAATGCAACACACTAAGTCAGATGCAATAGAGCTGTCTTGAAATTGGCACTTGATAAAAATAAATAGGGAGAAATCATGTCAAAAGGTCAAAATTTGCAGGATAATTTTTTAAATACCTTACGGAAAGAGCATACCCCTGTCTCAATATTTCTTGTCAACGGCATTAAATTACAGGGTAAAGTCGATTCTTTCGACCAATACGTCATTATGTTGAAAAATACTGTCAGCCAAATGGTTTATAAACATGCCATATCCACCATTGTGCCGAGTAAATCGGTAAAAATGGTGCGCGAGAATGAAACGGAAGAATAATTAGTGTCGTTAATCCCTAATCTGACTAAGTTGCAATCGTTTGAAGTGAACTGCTCCGCCGGCCGTCAAAATCCGGAGCAACCTATTGTTTGACCGTCCTGATACAGGTGAGCGGGCTATCCTCGTTCACTTGGCTTTACCGCATTTTCAACAAGAAGAGCTTATCGAATTAAAGGAATTGGCAAAATCGGCCGGAACCACTGCTGTGCATGTGGTAACCGGTAGCCGCCGCAGTCCCGATCCCAAATATTTTGTGGGTATCGGTAAGCTTGACGAGCTTAAACAGGCGATAGCTGAATACGATGCCGGCATTGTCTTATTTAACCATGCTTTAACACCTAGCCAGGAACGTAATCTGGAACAGGCCTTAAATGTCCGCGTGGTGGATCGTAATGGTTTGATTTTGGATATATTTGCCCAACGCGCGCAGACTTTTGAAGGCAAGCTGCAAGTCGAGCTGGCGCAGTTGAAGCATTTATCCACCCGTCTGGTGCGGGGATGGACGCATTTGGAACGGCAAAAAGGCGGTATCGGACTTAGAGGGCCGGGCGAAACCCAGTTGGAGACCGACCGGCGCTTGATTGGCGTGCGCATTAAACAAATTCAGCAACGGCTGGAAAAAGTCGAAAAGCAGCGTCATCAAGGGCGTAGCAAACGCAGTAAGGCCGAGATTCCAACGGTTTCTCTGGTGGGTTATACCAACGCCGGCAAGTCGACTCTGTTTAATACCTTGACCGGAGCAGGGATTTATGCGGCAGATCAGCTTTTCGCCACCTTGGATCCGACTTTACGCCAGTGCAAGCTGCCGGATAATTCCGAGATCGTGCTCGCCGACACGGTCGGCTTTATCCGCCGTTTGCCGCACGAATTGGTGGCGGCGTTCAAGTCAACCCTTCAGGAAGCGAATGAAGCTGATTTGCTGCTGCATGTCATCGATGCCCATAGTGACGACCGGGATGAGACAATCATACAAGTCAATCAGGTTCTTGATGCGATTAAAGCGAGCCATATCCGGCAACTGGAAATTTTCAACAAGATTGATTTGATACCGGAATTCAATCCACGAATCGACCGTAATGCCGCAGGTGAGCCGATTCGTGTCTGGTTGTCGGCTGTTACCGGTGCGGGTGTTGAGTTGCTGAAACAAGCGGTTGCCGAGCTGGTTTTTGCACATAAAATTAAAAAACGCTGTTTTCTTCGTCCTGATCAAGGCCAAATCCGGGCTAAATTGTTTGAATTTGCCCGTATTATTGAAGAAAACATAGATCAAACCGGTGGTTACGAACTGTTAGTTGAAATGGACGCCAAGTATCTAGGTTTGCTAAAAGCCGTTGAAACTATTGAGGAAGTCTAGCGGCAAGTTGCTGCTGAAGCGACACTGTCATTGGACTATTTGCAATTGAACGATAGAATGTGCAGGTTACATGGATTCTAGCAAGCAGAATGCAAAGTTATTGCTAATAAAAACAAATTTGGAGAAAGCTATGTCTTGGAATGAGCCTGGTGGTGGCAAGAAAGACCCCTGGAGTGGGCGAGGAGATCAAAAAGGGCCGCCCGAAATTGATGAAGTAATCCGTTCGCTGCAAGAAAAATTGGGAAATTTGTTCGGCGGCGGTAAATCATCAGGTGAAGGCGGGTTACCGTCCGGTCCATCCGGTAAAAGCTGGATGATACTATTGGCTGTGGGCTTTGCGTTATGGCTTGGCAGCGGCTTATACATCGTTCAGGAAGGTAATGAAGGCGTTGAAACCCGCTTCGGTCAATATACCCGTACCACCTCGGCCGGCTGGCGATGGCATTTGCCGGCGCCTATTGCCAACGTCGACATCGTCAATGTCAAGCAACAGCGTTATATCGAAGTGGGTTACCGCACCGGTGGGGCGGATCAATCCTCTGGCTCGGTGCCCAAAGAGGCGTTGATGTTGGCCCAGGATGAGAATATCGTCGATGTGCGTCTGGCCGTGCAATATCAAGTTAAAGATGCCAGGGCTTTTATTTTTAATATCCTTAATCCTGTGTTAACGCTGAAGCAAGTGACTGAAAGCGCCGAACGCGGCGTGGTTGGCAACAGCGATATGGATTTTGTGCTCACCGAAGGCCGTAGCGTGGTTGTTGCCCAGATTAAAAAAGAAATCCAAGATGTGATGGATTCTTATAATTCGGGTATCCAAATAACCAGTGTTAACTTGCAGGATGCCCAGCCACCCGAGCAAGTACAAAGCTCTTTTGAAGATGCCATCAAAGCACGGGAGGACAAGCAGCGTTTAATCAACGAAGCCGAGGCCTATGCCAACGACGTTGTGCCAAAAGCCAGAGGCGCCGCGGCAAGAACACTAGAAGAAGCGCAAGGTTACCGGGAACAGATCGTCGCCAAGGCCGAAGGTGAAACCGCGCGTTTCGGAAAATTACTCTTCGAATACACCAAAGCGCCGGATGTGACCAGAAAGCGCTTGTATATTGAGTCCATGCAGTCGGTTTTGGCATCTTTGGATAAAGTGGTGGTCGATGTCAAAGGCGGTAACAATATTATGTATTTGCCTTTGGATAAAATGGTGCCGCACCATCAGAGCACTAGCAGCGCCAATGCGGCAGACAATAAAGCCGACACGCATCAGCAAATGACCACGCAAGCGGTGCCCGAAGACCATCAATCCTCCTTGTCGCGCGTTTCCAGCAGAGGCCGTGACGGACGTGAGCCGAGAGGACGTCAATAATGCAAAATAAAATTTTAGTGGGTGCTTTTGTATTGGTTTTAATTGCCAGTCTGTCGTCGGTTTTTACCGTACATCAAACCGAAAAAGCGATTAAATTTCAATTAGGTGAAGCGGTACGGTCGGATTATAAGCCTGGCATACATTTCAAATTACCTATTGTCCAAAACGTTAAAATATTCGATTCCCGCATTCAGACCATGGATTCCAGGCCGGAGAAGTTTTTAACGGCGGAAAAGAAAAACGTTATTGTCGACTCGTTTGTCAAATGGCGTATAGGCGATATCATCAAATTTTATACCGTGGTTGGCGGCGATATCGATCAGGCCAATTTACGTCTGGACCAGATTATCAAGGACGCTTTTCGTAGCGAGTTCAGTAAACGCGAAATCCGGCAATTGGTCTCAACCGACCGTAAATCAATCCGCGACATCATGGTGAACAACTCCAAAACCATTGCCGCTGAATTGGGTATGGAAATCTTGGATGTTCAGGTTATGCGCATCGATTTACCTAGCGAAGTAAGCAGCTCAGTGTTTCGCCGCATGGAGGCCGAGCGTGAGCGGGTAGCCCGTGAGTTCCGTTCTCAAGGTGCGGAAGCTGCTGAAAAGATTCGCGCGGATGCGGATAGGCAGCGCGTCGTTATTCTGGCCGATGCTGTGCGTGATGCCGATAAAATCCGTGGTGAAGGCGATGCCAAGGCCGCTGAAATTGCCGCCAAGGTTTACGGCCAGGATACGGAATTTTTTACTTTTTACAGCAGTTTGAATGCGTATAAGAAAACTTTTTCCGATGGCGACACGTTAGTGTTGGATGCCGACTCCGACTTTTTTAAATATTTTAAAGCGCAAAAATAATACGTTTAAGCCCTATTGGCTTTGTGGTATAAAGTTTACCAATACTAGACTGAACTGAATAAAACGCTCCGCTTGCGGGGCGTTTTGTTTGAATGGATACCTGAAATGTTGCAAAAAAATTCGTGGTTGTTGCCGGAAGGGATAGAGCAGGCCTTACCCGAAGAGGCAGCTCATCTTGAAGTTTTACGCCGAACCTTATTGGATCGGTTCGCATGCTGGGGTTATCAGCTGGTGATTCCGCCGTTTGTCGATTTTTTGGATTCCTTGTTGATTGCCTCGGGTCAGGATTTGGATTTACAGACCTTTAAGGTAACCGACCAAATCAGCGGTGAAACATTGGGCATACGTGCGGATATGACACCTCAGGTGGCACGTATGGATGCCCATAACATCAACCATGAATGGCCGACCAGGCTTTGCTATACCGGAACGATCTTACATACCCACGGCAATGCCTTGGAAAAAACCCGCAGTCCCATGCAGATCGGTGCGGAATTATACGGTCACGCCGGTTTGGAAAGTGATCTGGAAATCATCCGGCTGATGTTGGAAATGCTGGCCGTTGCCGGTATTCAGGATGTGCATTTGGATTTGGGCCACGTTGGTATTTACCGGGGTTTGTCGCAACAAGCCGGCCTGAACGCTGACCAGGAAATAGCGCTTTTTGATGTGATGCAGCGCAAAGCCCGGCCTGAACTGTCGGAGTTATTGGAGCAATGGGCAATTGATGAACAAATCAAACACATGCTGCTGCGATTGCCCGAACTAAATGGCGACGCCGGCATATTATCTCTAGCTAGGCCGGTGCCCAAGCGGATGACAGTGTTAAACAGGCATTAACCGTATTGGAAGAGCTTGCAAACCGGTTGCAAAAGTATTTTCCTGCTTTGCAACTCGGCATCGATTTGGCGGAGCTGCGCGGTTACCACTATCACACTGGGGTGGTGTTTGCGGCGTTTACCCCGTCGGTTGGCCGCGAAATTGCCAGAGGCGGTCGTTATGATAATATCGGAGCAGCCTTCGGCCGAGCGCGTCCTGCAACTGGTTTTAGTGCCGATCTCAAACAACTTGCCAACTTGGTCAAGACCAAAGATGCTGAGCTAAAACATGAAATTATTTTTGCTCCTTATGCCGATGACTCCGACTTAGCTGAAGCAATCAGGGATTTAAGAGCCCAAGGCTTAGCGGTAATACAGCAACTACCGGGGCAGACCGGGGATGCCGGACAAATGGGGTGTACCTTAATTCTGGTGCAAGAAAGCCAATGCTGGGTGATTAAAGCATTAAACTGATCAGGAAAACTATGGGAAAAAATGTAGTGGTAATCGGCACTCAATGGGGTGACGAAGGCAAAGGCAAGCTGGTTGATTTGCTTACCGAGAAAGCGGAAGCGGTAGTGCGCTTCCAAGGTGGACACAATGCGGGCCATACCTTGGTTATCAAAGGCCGAAAAACCGTATTGCATCTGATACCCTCGGGAATTTTACGGGAAAATGTGCGTTGTCTTATCGGTAACGGTGTGGTTTTGTGCCTGGAAGCTTTACTGGAAGAGATTGAAATACTTGAACAAGCAGGGATCTCGGTGTGGGAAAGGCTATGGATCAGCGAAGCCTGCACGCTGATTTTACCTGTGCATATCGCTATCGATCAGGCCCGCGAAAAAGCCCGCGGCAACAAAGCGATCGGCACGACCGGCCGCGGCATCGGTCCGGCTTACGAAGACAAAGTCGGCCGCCGTGGGCTGCGCGCTGGCGACTTGCTGCATAGCGCCACCTTAGCCGACAAGCTCAAAGAGCTGATTGAGTATCACAACTTTTTATTAGCAAATTATTACCACGTCGAGCCGGTTGATTTTCAAAAATCCCTGGATCAATTGCTGCTTCAAGCCGAACAAATCCGTCCCATGTTGAGAGATGTCGGCGAAGAGTTATACAAATACCAAGCCCAAGGTAAGAATTTATTATTCGAAGGTGCGCAAGGGGCTTTGCTGGATATAGACCACGGCACTTTTCCCTATGTGACCTCATCCAATACCACGGCCGGCGGCGCTGCGACCGGAAGTGGACTGGGTTTGCTGGATTTTGATTACGTTCTTGGCATTACCAAGGCTTATTCCACCCGGGTGGGCAATGGCCCGTTCCCGACCGAATTGCATGATAGCAATGGTGAGCATTTAAGTTCGGTAGGCCACGAATTTGGCGCCACTACCGGCCGCAAACGACGCACCGGCTGGTTTGATGCGGTTTCCATGCGAAAATCCGCCAAGCTCAACAGCTTAAGCGGAATTTGTTTGACCAAACTGGATGTGTTGGATGGGTTGGAAAAAGTCGGTATTTGCACGGCTTATAAATTGAATGGCGTAATCACCGAGACCGCCCCGTTGGGCGCGGATAGCTACGAAGCCTGCGAGGCGGTCATTGAAGAATTGCCGGGATGGTCCGAAAGCACGGCCGGTACGACTGAATTCGATGCGCTGCCGGATAATGCCAAAGCCTATATAAAACGGATTGAAGAATTGGTCGGAGTTAACATCGCAATCTTATCCACCGGGCCGGATCGTGAAGAAACCATTGTTTTAAATCATCCTTTTGCCTAAGATGGTGAGTCATTAAGTGTGCATGCGTTGGCAATGAATTTAAAAATGTTTAGAGAATTTTACGATTAAGTGAAATTTCAATTTTTGGGTAATCAACAATGAGCAAGATAAAAGTCCTTTTCGTTTG
>PERF01000079.1 GCA_002928495.1 Methylobacter sp.
AAGGCGAACGGCTGGCGGTTTTCTTTTTTAACGAGATCAATCGCGCCCGGCCGCAAGTGCATGCGTTTTTGCTGCGCGCCATGGCCGAACAACAAGTTTCGGCTTTCAATCAGGATTTTCCGTTACCGCATCTGCAGGTTTTTGCCGACCGTAACCGGGTGGAGCGGGAAGAAACCTTTGAATTGCCGGCGGCGGCCAAAGACCGTTTTATGTTTGAGATTCATGTTGCCACACCGGAAGACGATGCCGTGCTGGAGCAGCTGATGTTTTCGGACAAGTTCCACGATACCGGCGCACTGGTATCGTCGCTGGCACATGGGCTGATTGAATATTATGAACTGAACCGGCTGGCGGCGGCGGTACAGCAATCTATCCAAAGTACGCCGCGTCTGGGCCAATAT
This sequence comes from Methylobacter sp., assembly GCA_002928495.1. Taxonomy (GTDB): domain Bacteria; phylum Pseudomonadota; class Gammaproteobacteria; order Methylococcales; family Methylomonadaceae; genus WM-3-3. Next base: position 402 of record PERF01000079.1, read on the forward strand.
GCTTTACAGCTGTGGAAGGCCACGCATAAGCCGCAGGATTACGGAATCCGCCTACCGGATACCGATATGGCCGCCTTGATGCTGGCCGGCGCCAGTCCAAGAGCCATGTCGCAGTTTATCCGCGCGGCCAAAATTCATGCTTGGCTGCTGGGTCGATCCAGTTTGCTGCCGGAAGATTTACAAGCGGTATTCGCGTTGACCGTGCAGCATAGAATTTTTCTAGGCAGCCAATACGCTTACCGCCAGGACGAGCTGTTGCCCGCATTGATCAGCGGTATTCTCAACCACATTGCCGCGCCTTAAACGGCGGCGTGCAGTTTAGCTTAAAGCAAGCAGTTTTAGTGATGAACAAACAATCCATTTTAAGTGCATTGATTCCGGAAGCCGGGTGCGGCATCTAGGGTCAACTTACATCAACTGGGCGGGCACCGGTTTTATCTGTGCATTGATTGCAGGCGCCATAGACCAGAATTCCGATGTGCCTTATGCGGCGTATTACACCGGCGCAGTCAACGAAGCCATAGGCTTCAGGTTTTGGGTGCTGCTGTCGGTGGCCGGATTGCTGTTATTGTGCGCCAGCTTGCCGTTGATTTATCTGGCGCACCGGTATAACCGTGCGGTGACATTGGCTAACCGGTTGCGGCGCGTGATCTACATGTTTTTTTTGGTCGGTTTTGACGAAGGCGGACTGATGATCGGGATTTTACTGGCCAATCTGGTTCATGCCAGCGACAAGGCCGCGCTGCTGGCCACTAAATCGTTTCTGTTCAGCGGCGTCAGCTTTTTTTCCATTCTGCTGCTGATCGTGTTGAATTCCGGTTTATGGTTGATTGGCGAGTCGGTCTACAACCCAGGCTCAAAAAATTTCTCAGGCGTCGTTCGCTTCGTTCTGGATAAACCGCTTAAATTTCTGGTTCCAGGGTATGTGTTGTTTACGGCGCTCGCTTTAGTCATCACGTTCAACCGGCAATAACCATGTCGGCGACTGCGGAAGTATTTCGCTACCGGCCCGCGCAAACCAGCCCCAAGGTGTTTCCGGGCGCTCATCCGGGCCGCATGGTCAGTAGCGGACGGCTGTTTAAACGCCACGAGCCGTTAATCGCGGCGCCCGATCCCCGGCGCATCGATCTACGCGCCAGCGTGCTCGATCCGTTTGGCGGCTACAAAGTTCGGGTGTTCCAACAGCATAGCGTGTTGGATGTGGTAATGGCAGTGGATTTATCAGCCTCCATGGAGTTTAGCGGCCGGCACAACAAACCTGCGTTAACCGGACAAATCCTGGCTTCGGTGTATGCTTCCACCGCTTTTTACGGTGACCGGTTCGCTGCCATAGGTTGCGGCAGCCAAACCAATGATCCCATCCGGCTGCCCACGGGCAGACTCTCTGAAGGCGTCGTGGAAAAATTCGGCCGGTTGCTGAAAGCGTCCATGCACGCCGAATCGTGTTCGGGCTTGGTGAAATTACCGGATTTTCTGCCCCGGCAACGAAGCCTGGTGTTTTTGCTATCGGATTTTCATATGCCGCTACCGTTTCTGCAATCGCTGTTACCGACTCTAGCCCAGCATGAGGTCGTGCCGCTGGTGTTATGGGATGCCGTTGAATTGGGCGCGCTCCCGTTATGGCGGCTGGTGCGTCTACAAGATGCCGAACAAGGTAAGGCCAGAACTTTATTGATGCGTCCGGCCTTGCTGGCAAAAATCCGCCAGGCTTATGACGCGCGGCGGCGGCAATTGCAGTATTGTTTTCGAAAACACGGTATGGAACCGCTATTTCTTGACCAGGGCTACCAGTCTGAGTTGCTGGACCGGTATTTTAACCGGTTGCGGGCGGTATCATGAAAGCGGCTGTTACCGTTGCCGCGCTTTGCCTGCTTCTGGGGTCTTGCGGCGGCAAGCCCGAGGCGGTGGAGGATTTCCGGTTTTTAACGCCCAGGCCGTTCGGGTATGTGATCGGCGATGAAATTCACCAGCGTATCGAATTGCGCACCCGGCCGGGTGCGGTGATAGCACCGGGCAGCCTGCCGGATCAAGGCATGCTCAACCGCTGGCTCAATCTTAATCGGGTGGAAGTGCGGCAGCAAACGGCCGGTTCGGGCAACGTGTATCGGATTGATTTATTTTACCAGGCGTTTTATGCGCCGCAGGAAGTGAAAATGCTGACGATTCCGGGTTTCGAGCTGATTCTGGAGCTGGGCCACGCACAGTTTCGTCAAAGCGTGCCGCCCTGGCATTTTACCTTGTCGCCGCTGCACGAATTGGCGATCAGAAAAGATGACGGCGGCGAATACATCAGGCCCGACGTTTTACCGCAGGCAGTCCAGGCTACCCAGTTGGCGCAAGCGTTGCCCGGCGCTATCGCGTTTCTGCTGGTCAGCGTGGCGGGATTGGCGGCGGTGTACGGCAAAATCGGCTTACTTCCGCGCCGGTTGATTTTCAAATCCGCTTACCGCCGCTTGTGCCGGGCCGAAGCTGAGGAGTTTGCGGTGAGTCTGGATATTTTCCATCAGGCCCTGAACCACTTGTACCAAAAACCTCTGTTCCGTGCCGGCCTGACCGATTTTTTTCAGCGCTTTCCGGCGTACCAGCAGCTTGAAACGCACATACTGTGGTTTTTTGATTGTTCGGATCACTGCTTTTTCTCCGCCGAAACCCAGGTGGTTTCCAGTCAGGCGCGCGATCGGCTCAAGCAATTGTGCCGGGCTTGCCGCGCCATTGAAAGGAACCGGTTATGAATCTGGCCGTGGATTCGCCGTTGTGGTTGTGGGCGCTGCCATTGGCACTGGCGCCATGGTTTAGTGCGGGCATGTCGGCTTCGGCTTATCCTTGGCTGGCGCTGTTGCCGCCGGATTTGCCGTCGCTGGCGGTATCCGTGCTGCTGCGGGTGTTGGCGGTTGGTGCCACAGCAGCGCTGGTATTGGGGCTGGCCGGTCTGCACCAAAGCGGGCAAACCGTGGAACGCATAGGCCAGGGCGCGGATATTGTCTTGCTGCTGGATAGAAGCAACAGCATGGACAACACCTTTGCCGGACAAGCTGCCCAAGATGGCTCGGAAGAAAGCAAAACCGCCGCCGCACGGCGCTTGCTGGCGGATTTTACCGGGCAAAGGCAACACGACCGCATCGGCTTGGTAGAGTACAGCACGTCGCCGCTGTTTGTGCTGCCCTTAACCGCCAACAAAGCCGCCGTGCAAGCGGCGATAGCTGCCAGCCGTTATCCGGCGTTGGCGTACACCAACGTCAGTAAAGGTCTGGCCATGGCGTTGGACTTTTTCAATGCGATGGAAACCGGCGGTTCCCGGTTGATACTGTTGATTTCCGACGGTGCGGCGGCCATAGACAAAGACAGCGAGTTACTGCTGCGCACCGCTTTCAAACAACGGGGAGTAAGGTTGTATTGGGTTTTTTTACGCACAGCGCACAGCCCCGGTATTTTCAGCCAGCCGGCGGATCCTCGCGACGACAATGCCGAAGCCATGCCGGAACTGTATCTGCACCGGTTTTTCCAAAGTCTTGCAATCCCTTACCAGGCTTACGAAGCCGAAAATCCCGGTGCCATGCAGCAAGCTATCGCCGATATTAATCGCCTGGAGCATTTGCCGGTTCACTATTTCCAGCAACTGCCCAAAAAGGATTTATCCGCCGCCTGCTACCAGTGGGCGGCGGCTTTGCTGGCGGTATTGCTGGCAGCTAAACTTGCCGAGGCCCGATTATGAACCGGTTGCCGCTGGCGTATGCCTTATGGACACTGTTTGCAGCCAGTCTGGCGATGTGCGTGTTTGGTGCGGCAACACAGCTGTCTGCCGCATCGCAAAACGCCTTGATAACCCAACTCAGCCTTGAAGATAGCGATATTTCCAGTCAGAAGCTCGCGCATGCAACGCCTGAAGTCCGTTTGGCGCGGGCATTGTTTTTGAAAAAACACCACCGTTACCAGGAAGCCTTGGCAACGCTTAGCTTAATCATGCAGCAAGGTAGTCCGGCATTTCAGGCCACAGTGCGCTACAACCTGGGCAATATCTACTTGGAACAGGCGATCGCCAGCGTTGAGCGCATGGCCGTCAACGACGCCATGCCGCTGCTGATACTGGCAAAACAGGCGTACCGCCAGGCGCTGGCGCTGGATAGCGGGTTTTGGGACGCCAAATATAACCTTGAAGCCGCCATGCGTCTGCTGCCGGAATTCGACCGCATCGATCCCGACCAAGATCGGCAAGACCCTAAAACCGCGGTATGGACATCCGTGCCCGGTTTTCCCAGAGGCTTGCCGTAAACCCATGCCGGGAAGTTTAATCCGGGATTGGCGTTTTTGGTGTCTGGCGGTGAGCTGGTTGTTGGCGGTTTATGTGCTGACCGGCCCCAAAATACGCCAGGAGCAACCGGTGTTCCGGTTAATCGCCATCGCCGACATCACCCGCAGCATGAATGCCACTGATTACCAAATACACGGCAAAGCGCTTAGCCGCCTGGATTTTGTTAAACACAGTTTGCAGGCATTAGCTAAAAAACTACCTTGCCAATCCGAACTGGGCCTGGGTGTGTTTACCGAAAGGCGCTCGACCTTATTGTTCGAACCGATTGAAGTCTGTTCCGGCTATAACGAAATCAGCGCCGCCCTGGAAAAATTGGATTGGCGTATGGCTTGGGCCGCCGACAGCCGCATTGCCGGCGGCTTGCTGAGCACGCTGGAAATGCTGCCTAAGAGCAATGCCGGATTGCTGTTCATGACCGACGGTCACGAGGCGCCGCCGCCCAATCCGCGCTACAAACCGGATTTTTCCGGGGTCAGAAACAAGCATAAGGGCATGATCGTGGGGGTGGGCGGTCTGGCGCGTGTAGCCATCCCCAAATTTAACGCCAAAGGCCAGCTTGAGGGTGTGTACGGGCCCGATGACGTGCCGCACCGTTCCACTTTTGGCGAATCCGATCTTAACCCCGAAGCCATCCAGGGCTACAACGCCCGCAATGCGCCGTTCGGCAACGAGACGGTGATCGGTGAAGAACATCTGACGCAGCTGCACGAAACCTATTTACAACAGCTTAGTGTCGAAGCCGGGCTGGGTTATCACCGCTTGACCGATGTCGATGCGCTAATGCAAAGCCTCAACACCGCCGGCCTTGCGGTGACTGTGCGGGCCGAATCGGATCAGCGCTGGCAGCCGGCGCTTGCTGCATTGCTGTTGCTGGCGCTGGTCTATTGCGGCTTGGCGTTTGCGGCGGCGTTTTAAAATCGGCAATTAATGCCGGCGTAACTGCCAACTGTCCGGCAGGCAGCGTATAATTTCCCGCAGTCGGGCGGCTGGCATCCAGTCGGCGCCTTCAGATTGTTAGGGAGTTTTATGATTGTGTCCGAGGCCGACTTAGACGCTTTGCTGCTGACCTTAAAAGTCGCCGGCATCTCCACCGGCCTGCTGTTGCTAATCGGCACGCCGGTGGCTTGGTGGCTGGTGCGTACGCCCTCGCGCTGGAAAAGTTTGGTCAATGCGGTGGTCGCCTTGCCGTTGGTGCTGCCGCCCACCGTGCTGGGATTTTACCTGCTGGTGGCCATGTCGCCTACCGGTATGGTCGGCCGCGTGACCACCGCATTGGGGCTGGGCACCTTGCCGTTTACTTTTCCGGGGCTGGTAGTGGCGTCGGTGCTGTATTCATTTCCATTTGTGGTGCAACCGTTGCAAACCGCGTTCGCGGCTATCGGCGAGCGGCCGCTGGAAGTGGCGGCCACCTTGCGGGCCAATGCCTTGGACAGCTTTTTCAGCGTGGCCGTGCCGCTGGCCAGGCCGGGATTTATTGCTGCCACGGTGTTGGGTTTTGCCCATACCGTGGGTGAATTCGGCGTGGTGTTGATGGTGGGCGGTAACATTCCGGGGCAAACCCGGGTGTTGTCCGTGCAAATTTACAATCATGTCGAAGCTTTGGAATACGCCCAGGCACATTGGCTGGCGGGAGGGCTGCTGGTGTTTTCGTTTGCCGTGCTGCTGTGTTTGTACGGGTTTAATGCCGGTACGGTAAAAAAATGACCTTGGGTTTGCCTTTAATCGCGCGTTTCAACATTAATTATCCGGGCTTTGCGCTGCCCGTGGATTTAACCTTGCCGGGGCATGGCGTTACCGCCTTGTTCGGGCATTCCGGCTGCGGCAAAACCTCGTTTTTGAGGGCAGTGGCGGGTTTGGAACGTTTCCCGGACAGTTATCTGGAAGTTGCCGGCGAAGTCTGGCAGGATGACGCCAAAGGCTTGTTTGTGCCGGTACACCGGCGTGCCGTCGGCTATGTTTTTCAAGAGGCCAGCTTGTTCGCACACTTGTCGGTACGGCAAAACCTGGCTTACGGGCTAAAGCGGTCGCGCCATTCGGCGGGCTTGGCGTTCGAGCAAGTGGTTGATTGGCTGGGCATTGAGGCCTTGCTGGATCGCCGTCCGGAACGTTTGTCCGGCGGCGAGCGCCAACGCATCGCCATTGCCAGGGCCTTGTTGTCGCAGCCTAAGTTACTACTTTTCGACGAACCGTTGTCGGCCTTGGATATTAAACGCAAAGCCGAAATTTTGCCGTTTCTGGAGCGTTTGCACAGCCAGCTGGATATACCGATGCTGTATGTCAGCCATTCGCCCGACGAAGTGGCCCGGCTGGCCGATTTTCTGGTATTGCTGGCGGATGGCAAGGTGCTGGCCTCGGGCTTGTTGCACGAGACGCTGGCGCGGCTGGACGTGGCCGATGCCTTCGCCGACGAGGCGGGCGTAGCCATCGACACTGTGTTAGCCGAACATGACGTACAAGACCAGCTCAGCCGTCTGGATTTTCCCGGCGGCAGCATTTTTGTTGCTCGTCAGGCCCAGCCGTTGGGCCGTAAGCTGCGCTGCCGGATTCTGGCGCGCGACGTCAGCCTGAATCTGGAACGCCAGCAGCATAGCAGCATTCTTAATATCGTTTCCGCGCGCGTGCTGGATTTTGCCGATTCCGCCACGCCCGGCAATATTTTGGTACGCCTGGATGCTCAAGGTACCCCGCTGCTGGCCAAAATCACCCGGCGTTCGCTCAATCATCTGGGGTTGTCACCGGGAATGGTGCTATGGGCGCAGGTAAAAGCCGTGGCCTTGCTGGAATAAAGCCGTGTTAAGCGGGCTGTCTGGGTTTTCGGAAAAGTTTAAGCAAATACACCAACCCTATGAACCCCAGGCAAGCAGCCAGTAAAACCATTTGCTGGTAGGGCTTTGGCGGTAAAATCAAAATAAAGCCGTGGCCTTTGATCAACGAGGAAAAGCTGGAGACGCAAAACGGCATTAAAAACAGCCGCATGATTTGCCAATAATCGACCGGGCTTCCGGGTGGCCGGGAGACGCTAAGCATCAGCGCGAAACCAATGACAACGCTGATCCCCAGCGAGTTAAGCCAGATAGCCGGCGCGGGGTCGAAATAAAAATAAACCGTCACCAGATACCAGATTAAATAACACCACAAAATGATCTTGCCGGCTGGCAGAGTGGCAAAATAATTAATCATGGTTTGGTTCTCAACAACGCGGTAGGAATACGATGGGTCGTACTATACGTCGGCAACGCTGCCCGGACAATCTTTCGAGTCAGCTGATTTTTTCAGCCGAATTAATTTCGCTGCGGTTTTTTTAGGGTTAGGCGGGTAATCGCCATACGAAACCGGAACCACATTCAAGGCGCGCTGCTTAATATCGCTGGGTATGCCGACATGGATAAAATAATCCGAGCGCTCTTTAGGGGAGATGTAAAGATTAAACGCCACGCATTTGGATTGCCCGTCATAATCTTTTTGCGTTGCCACACGGATATTGGAAACATTGCTCCAAGGCACAAACAGCCAGGAATGCATGGAGTTTTTGCCTACCGTATGCACCAAGTAATCGTTACAAGGAAAAAATAAGCCGTGCTGGTCGGCAATAAATTTAATGTTGTTGCGCCAAATACGCGAGTACAGCGAAAAAAATATAAAAGCCGCTATCAGCGCGCCGCACAGCCAACGGAAACCGGGCGGCATGTCACGCCATTGCAGGCTGGAGATGACTAGCAAAACCATCGCGAAAACGCCAAACAGCGTGCGCAGGCTTATTTCCAGCCATTTCGGCAGACAATGGATATAATGCTCATCGGATAGCGCTGGTAGTTCGGCGTGGGTTTGGTTCACAAAGGCTTAGTGGTTTAGCTGGTTTTGGGTTGATACTATGTTGACTGGATAGACTTATATCCAAATTAAACAACTATTTACCCGGTAGAGATAAATGTAGGCTAAGTGAGCAAGGTTTCCATTCGGGCGGTTGAGTTTTTGATTAAAATGTTAGCTACCTCACAGATTGCGGCGCTGGCTGGGCGGAGTTTCCGAAGATGCCGTTGAATGCTTTTCATCCGGTCGTCGCCGAGTGGTTCAGCGCCCGTTTCCAGACAGCTTCGGACGTGCAAGCGCAAGCTTGGCCGGCGATTCGGGGCGGGCAGTCCACGCTGATTGCCGCGCCTACCGGTTCCGGTAAAACCCTGGCGGCGTTTTTGGCGGTGATCGACCGCTTGCTGCAAGAAGGTTTAACGGCACCGCTGCCGGCGGAAACCCGAATTCTTTACGTTTCCCCGCTAAAAGCCTTATCCAACGATATTCAAAAAAACCTGGAGCAGCCTTTAGACGGCATCCGCATGGGCTTGCTTGAACACGGCCTGCCCGATGTCGCCATCCGTGCTCAAACCCGCACCGGCGACACCACCTCTGCCGAACGCAACCTGATGAAGCGGTTGCCGCCGCATATTCTGGTGACCACGCCGGAGTCTTTGTATTTGCTGCTGACGTCGGAATCCGGGCGGCGCATGTTGCAAACCGTGCAAAGCGTCATCATCGACGAAATCCACGCCCTGGCCGGCAACAAACGCGGCGCGCATTTAATGCTGTCTCTGGAGCGATTGGTGCAGTTAACGCCCAAGCCGCCGGTGCGTATCGGCTTATCGGCCACGCAAAAACCCATTGCCGCCGTGGCCCGCTACCTGACCGGCAACCGCGATGAGCCTTGCAAAATCATCGATGTCGGCCACAGCCGCCAACGCGATCTGCAAATCGAAGTGACTGGCTCGCCGCTGGAAGCCGTGATGGCCTCCGAAGTGTGGGGTGAAGTCTACGACCGTCTGCAAGCGTTGATCGAACAACACCGCACCACGCTGATTTTTGTCAACACCCGGCGTTTGGCGGAGCGCGCGGCGGCGGCTTTGGCCGAGCGTATCGGCGAAGAGTGGGTGACCGCGCATCACGGCTCGCTGGCCAAGGAACACCGCTTGGATGCCGAGCAACGCTTGAAGCAAGGCAGTCTGAAAGCGCTGGTGGCGACGGCGTCGCTGGAGTTGGGTATCGATATCGGTGATGTCGATCTGGTTTGCCAGCTGGGTTCGCCGCGCGGCATTGCCGCGTTGCTGCAACGGGTGGGGCGATCCGGGCATCATCTGGGCGGGATTCCCAAAGGCCGTTTGTTTCCCTTGTCGCGTGACGATTTGGTGGAATGCACCGCGTTATTGGCGGCGATTCGGGACGATAAACTGGACGCTATCGTCATGCCGCCGCAGCCTTTGGATGTGTTGGCTCAGCAGATTGTCGCCGAAGTCGCCGGCCGGGAGTGGCGCGAGGATGCGCTGTTCCAGGCTTTTACGCGGGCTTGGCCGTACCGGGAGCTGTCCCGCGAGAGCTTTCAGGCCGTGGTCAACATGCTGGCCGACGGTTTTCACACCCGCCGGGGCCGCCGGGGCGCTTATGTGCACCGCGATGCCGTCAACGGTGTGCTCAGGGCGCGCAAAGGCGCGCGGCTGACCGCGCTGATGAACGGCGGTGCGATTCCCGACCAATTCGACTACGATGTGATCTTGCAGCCCGAAGGCTTGTTTGTGGGAACCTTGAATGAAGACTTCGCTTTCGAAAGCCTGCCCGGCGATATTTTCCAGCTAGGTAATAACTCCTATCGCATGCTCAAAATCGAGCAAGGCCGGGTGTTCGTCGAGGATGCCCACGGCCTGCCGCCCAATATTCCGTTCTGGTTCGGCGAGGCGCCGGGGCGTAGCGACGAACTCTCGGAAGCGGTTTCGGAACTGCGCATCGCATTCGATGCCCGCTTGGAGCAAGGCCTGGAAGCCGCCTATCAATACGCCGGCAACACCTTGGCCTTGCCGCCGCCGGTAGCCGAACAACTGGTCAATTATCTGGCCGCCGCCAAAGCTGTGCTGACGGTGCTGCCCAGCCAGCAGACCATCGTGTTTGAGCGGTTTTTGGATGAAACCGGCGACATGCACCTGGTTATTCATGCCAGCTTCGGTTCGCGCATTAATCGCGCCTGGGGACTGGCTTTGCGCAAGCGCTTCTGCCGCCGGTTTAATTTTGAGTTGCAAGCGGCGGCCGGCGAGGACAGCCTGGTGTTATCGCTAGGCCCCACCCACAGTTTTCCGCTGGCCGAGCCTGCCGGTTATTTAAAAGCCGCCACGGTCAAACCGCTGTTGATTCAAGCTTTGCTGGCCGCGCCCTTGTTTCCGGCACGCTGGCGCTGGGTGGCCAACACCGCTTTGGCGGTGCCGCGCAACCGTGCCGGCAAAAAAGTGCCGGCGTATTTTCAACGGAATGACGCCGAAGACCTTATCGCCGTAGTCTTTCCCGATCAGTTGGCCTGTCAGGAAAACATCACCGGCGACCGGCAAGTGCCCGACCATCCCTTAGTCAACCAAGTGCTGGCCGATTGCCTAGGCGAACTGATGGATCTGGCCGGTTTGCAGCACTTGCTGGTCGGCTTGGAAAGCGGCAGTATCCGGCTGGTGACGCGCGATTTGCCGACGCCTTCGCCGCTGGCGTTGGAAATTCTCAATGCCAAGCCTTACGCCTTTCTTGACGATGCGCCGGCCGAAGAACGCCGCACACTGGCCGTGCAGCAACGCCGTTTCACCAGCCCGGAAACGGCAGCCGACACCGGCCGCTTGAGTCTGGCCGCCATCAACCAAGTACGCGAGGAAGCCTGGCCCGAAGTCAATACCGCCGATGAATTGCATGATGCCTTGGTGGTTTTGGCGTTTTTAACCGAAGCCGAGGGTCGCTACGGGGCTTTGGCGGCACCGGGGCCGCAACCGGAACAACATTGGCAGGCGATGCTGGATCAACTCAAAGCAGAGCAACGTGCCACCGAACTGGTTTTGCCCGGCGGGCGATTGTGGGTGGCGGCCGAGCGCTTGCAGGTATTTCGGCTGGTTTTCCCCAATGCCCGTTGCGAGCCTGCCATTAGTGCCATCGATGCCCGCGAAGCCGAGGCTGCCGAAGACGCTTTGCGCGAGATTATCCGCAGCCGCCTGGAAGGCTTGGGGCCGGTAACCGCAGCGGTGTTGGCCAAGCCGCTGGAACTGAGCGAAGCCGCCGTGAATGCCGCGTTGGTCAGCCTGGAGCAAGAGGGCTTTGCCGTTCAAGGTAGTTTCACACCCGGCACGCCCGTGATCGAATGGTGCGAACGCGGCTTGCTGGCGAGGATACACCGTTACACGCTCAAGCAATTACGCAGTGAAATCGAACCGGTAGCACCTGCCGATTTCATGCGGTTTTTATTCAGTTGGCAAGGCCTGGCTGACCGAGGCGAGGGAGAGGCCGCGCTGGAACGTTGCCTCACCCAGCTGGAAGGCTTGAGTCTGCCTGCCAAAGTCTGGGAGAGACAGGTTTTTCCGGCCCGGATCAGCCAGTATTTACCATCCGATTTGGACCGTTTATGCAACAGCGGGCGTTGGTTGTGGCTGCGCCTGAATGCGCAAGCCAATCCGGCGGTTAAACGCAAAAACCCGGCTAACAAGGTCACGCCAATCAGTTTTATCAGCCGGGCCGGGTTAGCCGACTGGCGCGCCTTCGCTTCTCAAGCGCAGGCTGAAAACCTGGAATTATCAGGCCCGGCGCGTAAAGTTCTGGATTTGTTAAAACACTGGGGCGCCAGCTTTGTTGACGAGTTGCTGCCGGAAAGCGGCTTGCTTAAATCCCAACTTGAAGAGGCGCTGGGCGAGCTGGTAGCCTGGGGATTGATCACCGCCGACAGTTTTCAAGGCTTGCGCAGCCTGATTACCCCGGAAAAAGTCCAGCAGCGCCGCAGCAAACGCTATCCCGGCTACCAGCCGTTGGCTTCAGCCGGGCGCTGGTCGCTAATCCGGCCTTTACCGGCCCCGGATGGCGGCCGGCGCTATGATCATGCCGAAACCGTGGCCAAGGTGTTA
>PERF01000080.1 GCA_002928495.1 Methylobacter sp.
AGCAACGGACTTTCCGGTAATTTAATGAGACGCTTATAGGCACCTTCAAAATAGTAAGGCCAATTTACCCGGTAATGCGTCATCATGATGTGAACGGTTTTACCCCAGCCACGGACTTTAAAATCTTTAGCGTTTTTTTCGTGGTAATAATCCATATCCGGTAATAACGCCTTGATACGGATCGCATCAAAGGTTGTACGCTCCAAAGACGGCGCAATCCATTTTTCTTTTTGCTTTTCACTGGTGATGGGGTGGTAAAGTACCGGCACATCAAAATCCACATTTTCAACCCGCTCCAGGTATTTTTTACCTTTGGCTTCTTGGAGCGTTATCAGGTCTGCATCGCAACCTGGTAAAAACAAAAAAATAGCAATCAGTGTGTAGGTTGGCTTGAATTCAATTAAACTAAATATTTGAGTTAAGCGTTGTTTAAAACTCATAAACCTACCCGCAAAGCCTAAGGCGACAATTGAAATTTCCTATAATGCAGCCTACTCTATGGTGGTAAGGCGCAATAACCAACGGGCATTGCACCGAATGCCAATAATCCAACAATCGGCGCAATCGGGCTAACTGCAATTCTCGCCTTTAACATGACAACTTACGGCCATTAATTCAAAAACGTGTTTCTAAATACCGTTGACGAATTAATGATTGCTTACATCCAACAACCGATTTTCCGGCTCTTCAACATGAAAAAAGCTTTGTTTTACCAATCCTGAGCGAGGTCCGAAATAATCGATATAATCGACTATCCAATGATCCCAAAGCCGGCTCTTGTCGCCAGCCCATTGCCAGGATGATTCAGCCAGTTGATTAAATAATCGAAAACTTGCCAATGACTGCGGTTGTTCGTTAACGGATTGCCACAGTGGCGCTCTCGTGATCGCGGTAAGGATCGGCATATACTCTGATTCTGGCCAAGCCTTTACTGATACCTTTGACCACCGGCGATTCCACGATAATATCCAAGCGGTCCCGAAAGCGCCGATTTGTGCCGCAAATCCTGCCATAGCTGAGCACAGCGCCTTCGTATAGCTGGCCTTTATCGTTATACTCAAACATAAACACGTAGCCCATAAGCTGATTGCCTGACGACAACAAATCATCGACAAATTCTTGGGCTGCCTGAGGAATAGTTAAAAACTCGCACTGAATTAACTCTAACGCGATTTTACGCAGTCCGGCATCGGAATGGTTGAGCACAAAACTTTGAAAAGTCACCGTATCGTACTTGTTCCACGGTCTTGACCAGCCGTATTTCTTACTCTGCCGATAATTTTCCATCGCTTGCAGCATGATTCTGAGGATATTAGCGGGCTTTTTCCCGGCATTGATGGCGGCTTTAAGGTTTAGATAATCCTCTTCATTATTTAAAGTAATTTTATCTGTCATTGCCTTCTCCACAAACTAAATAAGGTTTATTAAATATAGCTGAAATTTTGCCCGTGGACAGGTCAATTAGCGCTTTTTTATCCCCCCTGAAACCGGCTTAAATTGAGTCATTAAACCGATAACCCACACCTAGTTCGGTGAGTAAAAATTTGGGTTGGGCTGGGTCGGTTTCCAGCTTGTGCCTGAGCTGGCTCATGTAAATACGCAGATAGTGGTCGTTTTCCTGGTACGATGGCCCCCAGACTTCCTTGAGAATCTGTTGGTGGGTTAAGACTTTACCGGCATTTTTGACCAAGGTAATCAACAAACGGTATTGAATTGGGGTTAAATGGACGTTTTTGCCATCGACGCTGACCGTGCGCTGCTGGAAATCAAGAGTCAGATTGCCGCAGTTGAAAATCTCGCCGCTGTCCTTAGCCGCGCTTCGGTTGGCATGGCGCAAAGCCACCCGGATGCGCGCCAACAGCTCGCCGAAACCGAAGGGCTTGGTCAGATAATCGTCGGCACCTGCGTCAAGGCCTTTGATTTTATTGTCTTCGTTACTACGCGCCGACAAAATAATGATCGGCATAGCCGACCAGGCCCGGATGGCTTTAATCACCTCCACGCCATCCCTATCCGGCAAGCCCAAATCCAAAATGATTAAATCGGGTTTACGGTTACCGGCTTCGATTATGCCCTGCTTGCCGTTAGCCGCTTCGTAAACTGTAAAACCTTGGGTAGTCAAACCGGTACGCAAAAAACGCCGGATTGGCGGATCGTCCTCAATCACGACAATCACAGGCTGCAACCGGCTCACCCGAGATGCTCCGCGAGTACCGGCGGCGCTTCGGTGGCCGGTAAGGTAAATTCAAATGCAGCACCGCCCTGTGGCTTATTAAACGCGTGGATACGGCCGCCGTGGCTTTCTACAATCGACCGGCAAATCGCCAGCCCCAAGCCCACTCCACTTTGTGCTGCTTCGCTGTGACCTTGGTAGAATTTTTCGAACAGCTGCGTCTCCAGTCCGTGCGGAATGCCGGGGCCGTCATCGGCGACCGTGATTATCGCAGCATCCGGGGTTATGCGCGCCGAAATTGTGATTCGGCTGCCGGGCGGCGTATAACGCGCGGCATTTTCCAGTAAATTGATCATGACTTGCTGGATCAATATGCCGTCCGCGTGCAACATGGGCACACCCGGCGGTAGATGAACGCTGATAACGTGCATCGCCAGACGCTTTTTCAGCCGGGCCAGCACGGCGCCGATGATTTCTTCAATCGGATACCATTGCCGGTTGAGCTTGACGACACCGGAATCCAGACGCGCCATGTCCAGAATATTGTTAATCAGCTGCGACATACGTTCGGCTTCGTCGGCTATGCCTTGGGTCAGCGCCTGCTTATCCTCCGGTTTGAGCAAGCCGTTATCTTCCATCAAAGCGCTGGCGGAACCGACAATCGCCGCCAACGGCGTGCGCAAATCATGGGAAATCGCACTTAGCAATGAGTTGCGCAAACGTTCGGCGGTAATTTCCAGTTGCGTTGATTTGGCTCGTTCGGCAACCTGAACCCGCAAAAATGCCTGGCCGATTTGCCGCAGCAAAGTCTCCAAAAGCTTTTGCTGTTCGGGCAAAAACACCCGCCTTAAACTGGCCGGTTGCATTGCCAGTACCCCTTGCATGGCTTCGCCGTCGTTGATGGGGAAATAAACCGCTGCCGCGCCCGGCAAGGTGTTGGTGCCTTGGCCGGCAACTTCGTTATGTTCAAACACCCATTGCGCCACGCTCAAATCGGCGCCAAGCAACGACTCGGGCACGGATTTATCGGCTGGGTAGGCAATCCGGCCTTGTCGGTCGGGCAGCAAAATCACATTCCGTCCGCCGAACTCGGACTGCAAGTGTTTGTTGGCAGCCAGCACGATCTGTTGTTCGCTCTGGCTGGACGCCAGCTGCTTACTCATGGCATAAAGTGTGGCCGCGCGCCGCTCTCTAAACGACGCCACTTTCGCTTGCGAACGCACATTGGCCATCAGATTACTAATCACCATGCCGACTACCAGCATGCCCAGTAAAACCACCAAATACTGGCTATCGGCGACGGAAAAACTAAAATACGGTTGCACGAACAAAATGTCGAACAAACCCACGCCCAGCAATGAAGCCAGCACCGACGGCCCGCGTCCGTAACGTGTGGCTATAAAAACCACACCCAACAAATACACCATGACCAGATTGGCCAAATCCAGGCCGCGAAGTAGCGCATAGGAAACTACCGTACTCAGCAAAGACACCGCCACCGCGCTTAAATAACCACGGTAGCGTTTACGGTTTTTGGCTGAGCGGCTCTGGCTTAAACCCGGCAGCGGGGAATTTTTAAACCCGCTACGGCCGGATTCTTGATCGTGCTTGGAACTGCCGAACAGATACAGGTTTATATCGTCCGCCTGGCTGATCAAAACATCCACCACCGAGCCGAACAGCCAGCGCCGCCAACCCCGCCGCCTGGGTTTACCGATAACGATTTTATTGATATTGCGTTCGCGGGCCAGTTTGATGATGGCGTCGCTGATGATGGGACTGCTGAGAGTGACGGTCTCCGCGCCCAGTTGTTCAGCCAAGCGCAACACCCGCAGCACGGCATCGCGTTTAATGGAAGGCAGCCGTTGCAGCTCCGGGGTTTCCACATAAGCCACCAGCCAATCGGCTCTTAGGTTGGCCGCCAAGCGTTTGCCCGCGCGCACCAAGCGTTCCGCCAGCGCATTCGGGCCTATGCAAACCAACAGCCGCTCGCTGACTTGCCAGACTTCCTGTATGGCATGGCCTTCCCGGTAATCCAGCATTTGCGCATCGACCCGGTTGGCGGTTTGCCTTAGCGCCAGTTCGCGCAAGGCTATCAGGTTACCGGGGCGGAAAAAATTTTTGACGGCCTCTTCGGCCTGATGCGGCAAATAAATTTTGCCTTCCCGCAGGCGTAGCAGCAACTCGTTGGGTGGCAGGTCAATCAGTTCGATTTCGTCGGCTTTCTCGAACACGGTATCAGGCACGGTCTCTCGCGTTTTCACGCCGGAAATCTGATTGATGTCGTCGTTGAGACTTTCCAAATGCTGCACATTAACCGCGGTATACACGTCAATGCCGGCATCCAGCAACTCGTCGATATCCTGCCAGCGCTTGGGATGACGCGACCCCGGCACATTGCTGTGCGCCAGCTCGTCCACCACGATAATGGCTGGCCGGCGCTTAAGCGCGGCATCCAGATCGAATTCTTCCAGTCGTCTGCCCTTGTATTCAAGTTCGCGCTTGGGCAATATTTCCAAGCCTTCGAGCAAGGCTTGGGTTTCCTTGCGGCCGTGGGTTTCGACCAAGCCTATGACCACATCCAGGTTTTCCGCC
The DNA here is from genome assembly GCA_002928495.1 of Methylobacter sp. Classification (GTDB taxonomy): domain Bacteria; phylum Pseudomonadota; class Gammaproteobacteria; order Methylococcales; family Methylomonadaceae; genus WM-3-3. The sequence goes on from PERF01000080.1 coordinate 4,769, forward strand.
CGGCGCTCGTGCACGGCTTGCAGCATGGCAAAAGTTTTGCCGACGCCCGCCGAGGCGCCGAAAAAAATCTTCAGCCGCCCACGCCGGGCTTTGGCGTTGTCGCGTTCTACACGGGCCAGAAGTTCATCGGGATCCGGGCGCTCAATCGCCATCACACGTTCCCCCAAAACACCGCCACAAATTGAATATCGCCCAAACAGCGCCAGCTTGAATCCATCGCCGACTCCAACATCTGCTTATTCATTGCCCTCGGTCGCGCCCGATAAGCCAGCCAATGCCCGGTTAAGTAACAGCACATTCACCCTGGGCTCGCCTAAAACGCCCAACTGGCGAGGCTCAATATGGCGGGTAACCAGTTCTTGCACGGTTTTAACCGGTAAATTGCGGGCATTCGCTACTCGTTCCACTTGAAATTCGGCAGCAGCCGGGCTGATATGTGGGTCTAAACCGCTGGCGGAAGCGGTAACCAAGTCCACCGGCACTTTACCCGGACGAGAGCCGTTAAGCGCGGCCACACGCTGCTTGACCGCCTCCGCCAAAGCCGGATTCGACGGCCCTAGATTGGAACCACTGGAAGCGGCGGCATTATACGGATAAGGTGAAGTTGCCGAAGGCCGACTCCAAAAATAGCCGGGGCTTATAAACCCCTGCCCGATCAGCACCGAGCCTTGGGCCTGGCCCTGGCCGTCGCGCACAATACTGCCGTTGGCCTGAAACGGAAATGCCAGCTGCGCGATTACGCTAACGGTTAAGGGATAAATAACGCCGGTAAGCAGCGTCATCAACATAAATAAAACCAAAGCCGGTTTTAAACAAGTCGTCATGGCAATACTCCTTAAACCCAAGCTAACGCAGATAACAGCAAATCGATCACCTTGATCCCGGCAAAAGGCGCCAACAACCCGCCTAAGCCGTACAGCAACAGATTATTCTGCAATAGCGCGGCCGCGCCCACCGGCCGGTAACGAATACCTTTCAGCGCCAGCGGAATCAAGGCGATGATGATTAAAGCATTGAATATGACGGCCGATAAAATCGCGCTATTGGGCGTGGTCAGCCGCATAATGTTCAACACATCCAAGGCCGGATAAGTCACTGAAAACGCTGCCGGAATGATGGCAAAATATTTGGCGACATCGTTGGCGATGCTGAACGTGGTCAACGCCCCGCGCGTCATCAGCATTTGCTTGCCGGTGGCGACGATTTCAATCAATTTGGTGGGATTGGAGTCCAGATCGACCATGTTGCCGGCTTCCTTGGCGGCTTGCGTACCGCTGTTCATGGCCACGGCCACATCAGCCTGCGCCAGCGCCGGTGCATCGTTGGTGCCGTCGCCGGTCATCGCCACCAAACGGCCGTCGGCTTGATGCTGGCGGATCAATTTCAGTTTGGCTTCCGGCGTTGCCTCGGCCAGAAAATCATCCACTCCGGCCTCAGCGGCGATTGCCGCAGCCGTCAGCCGGTTATCGCCGGTAATCATCACGGTTTTGATGCCCATTTTGCGCAGCTCGATAAAACGTTCTTTAATGCCGCCTTTGACAATATCTTTCAGTTCGATCACGCCCAACACCTGTTTGCCTTCGGCCACCACCAACGGCGTGCTGCCGCGCCTTGCCACATCGACCACCAGTTTTTTGATCTCTTCGGGAAACTCGCCGCCTTGATCGGTTACGTAGAGACGGATGGCGTCTTCCGCACCTTTGCGAATTTGCCGGTCGCCCAGATTGACGCCGCTCATGCGGGTTTGCGCGCTGAAGTGCACAAAAGACGCCGCCAGCGATTGCACCTCGCGCTGGCGGATGCCGAACTTCAACTTAGCCAATACCACTATGCTGCGGCCTTCGGGGGTTTCGTCGGCCAGTGACGCCAACTGCGCGGCATCGGCTAATTGCTGTTCGTCGATGCCGTGCACCGGCAAAAACGCCGCCGCCTGCCGGTTACCCAAGGTGATGGTGCCGGTTTTATCCAGCAACAGCACATCGACATCGCCGGCCGCTTCCACCGCGCGGCCGGACGTAGCGATCACATTTTTTTGCAACATGCGGCCGATACCGGCAACGCCGATGGCGGACAACAAACCGCCGATTGTCGTTGGAATCAAACACACCAGCAAGGCCACCAACACCGTGACCGACACCGGCTGCCCGGCCCCGGCGCTTTGCACGCTGTACAGCGAAAACGGCAGCAAGGTGGCGGTCGCCATCAAAAACACTAGGGTTAAGGCCACCAAAAGAATGGTCAAGGCGATTTCGTTAGGCGTTTTTTGCCGGCTGGCGCTTTCGACCATGGCAATCATTTTATCCAAAAAGGTCTCGCCAGGATTCACGCTGATTCTGATCACCAGCCAGTCCGACAACACCCGCGTGCCGCCGGTTACCGAGCTGAAATCGCCGCCCGACTCCCGAATCACCGGCGCGCTTTCGCCGGTAATGGCACTTTCATCGACGGTGGCGACACCTTCGATGACATCGCCATCGCCGGGAATAAACTCGCCTGCCTCCACCAGCACAACATCGTTTTTTCGCAGGCTGGAACCGGTAACCTTGGAATAATTGCCGCCGTAACGCGGCTCGTCCAGTTTTTTGGCCATGCTGTCGCGTTTGGCCGAACGCAGAAACGCCGCTTGCGCCTTGCTGCGGCCTTCGGCCAGCGCTTCGGCAAAATTGGCGAACAACACGGTAAACCAGAGCCATAACGTGATGGTGAGAATAAATCCGGAAGACTCACCGCCGGGCTCATCCCAAGACCTGAGCCAAAGCCAGGTGGTCAACAGGCTGGCCAGGTAGACTACAAACATGACCGGATTCTTTAACTGCTGGCGCGGCGATAATTTCGCCAACGCGCCCAACAATCCTTGCCAAATACCGGCTTTGCTGAATAAAGGTTGCGATTTGACTGACTTGTGCATGGTCATCTCCTTAATGGTCGGCCATCAGTTGCAATTGTTCGGCGATTGGCCCCAGCGCCAAGGCAGGCACAAAGGTCAACGCCCCAACCATCAACACGATCATAATCAGCAACAGCAGAAATAGCGGAGTATGCGTGGGTAACGTACCTTGCCCGAACGGCACTATTTTTTTGGCCGCCAGGGAACCTGCGATTGCCAGCACGGGAACAATCAAGCCGAACCGGGCAATCAGCATAATGATTCCCAACACGCCGTTATAAAACGGAGTATTGGCCGATAACCCGCCGAACGCGCTGCCGTTGTTGTTACCCGCTGAAGAAAAAGCGTACAGCGCCTCGCTAAAACCATGCGCGCCGGGATTGAACAAACCGGCTTTGCCGGCATCGGTCATCACGGCAATAGCGGTGCCGCCCAAGACTAAAAACGGCGGAATTAAAATGACCAGCGCCGCCATTTTAATCTCGAAGGCTTCAATCTTTTTGCCCAGGTATTCCGGCGTCCGCCCTATCATCAAGCCGGCAATGAACACGGCGATAACGGCAAATATCAGCATGCCGTACAATCCGGAACCCACGCCGCCGAAAACCACTTCGCCCAGCTGCATCAACCACATCGGAATCAACCCGCCCAGCGGCGTGAACGAGTCCATCATGGCATTGACCGAGCCGTTGGAAGCAGCCGTTGTCGCCGTCGCCCAAAGCGCCGAATTGACGATGCCGAAACGGACTTCCTTGCCTTCCATGTTGCCACCCGTCTGCATCCCGCCGAGGGACTGGTCGACTTGCAAGGCGGACAACACCGGATTACCTTGCTGCTCAAAATAAACCGTCAACAGCAACAAAGGCACAAACAGCAGCACCATGGCGGACAAAATCAGCCAACCCTGCCGGGTGTCGCCCATCATCACCCCGAAGGTGTAACACAGCGCGGCGGGAATCAGCAAAATCGCCAACAATTCCAGAAAATTCGCCAACGGCGTTGGATTTTCAAAAGGATGCGCCGAATTCACGTTAAAAAACCCGCCGCCGTTAGTGCCTAATTGCTTGATGGCGACTTGCGCAGCGACCGGCCCCAAGGCCAGGGTTTGGCGGCCGGTTGCTGGCGTTTTCACGGTGCCCGAATCCGCTTGGGTTTGGCGGTATTCCGCAGCCTCCATCAATCTGACTTCCTGATACGGGCTTAACGTCTGCACGACGCCCTGCCACACCAATAAGGGCGCCAATACCAGCGATAACGGCAGCAGAATGTAGACAGTGCCGCGCGTCATATCCACCCAAAAATTGCCGATGGTATCGGCATTACGCGCACTAAAGCCGCGAACCAAAGCTACCAGCACCGCCATGCCGGTGGCCGCCGATAAAAAATTCTGCACGCTAAGCCCCAGCATTTGAGTCAGGTACGACAGCGTGGTTTCGCCCGAATAACCCTGCCAGTTGGTGTTGCTGGCGAAACTCGCCGCCGTGTTGAAAGCCGAATCCCAGCTTACCGCCGGAAACTGCTGCGGATTCAACGGCAACCCTGCCTGCAAGCGCTGCAATGCCAACACCGCCAGCAAACCGATGGCATTAAACACCAACAGGCTCACGGTGTATTGCCGCCAGCTCATCGCGGCCGCCGCATCAATACCGCTTAACCGGTAAAGCCAAACCTCCAACCTGCCGAACACCCTATTCAGCAACACCGGCTGGCCCAGATAAATCCTGGCCATATAGCCGCCCAACGGTTTAACCAGAAGCAGCAAAACGGTTAGATATAAGGCGATTTGAAATAAGCCTGATAACGTCATCAGAATTTCTCCGGCCAAAACAAGGCAAATACCAAATAAATAAACACCACCACCGCCAAACCGCCGCTGATCCAATAAGTCCAAGCCATCTTTACCTCGCTTACGGACATTGCCGTGCTAAATTTATGACCCTGACACGATAAAACAAAACCCTGTTAAAAAGCCGTCAATAAACACCGCTACGGTGTAAAAATGCTGTAAAAATTTAGCGCGGGATAGGTTTGGAAAGTTGGACTCAAGCTGGATAGCGGTTATTGAAATTCCGCGCAAACCAAGGTTTTAACACGCAATACCGATTCTTGCTTGAAGCGGGTTTTGTACTCCGCCATGATGCGGCGCAAAGTGACCTCATCGGCGCTATTATCAGGATGCAGTAGATTCAGCACAAAGCTGGGCTCGCGGATCAAAACCCCGGAATCGGACCGCCACTGGCCGGCAGCCTTGAACACGCTCAAGCCATCAGGAAAATACGGCGTTACCGCGGTATCCAAAAACGCCGACCACTCACTGTCGGTAACTTCACCGCCGGGCGTCCGGCGGCCGAAATACAACCATTCGCCGGCATATTGCTGTTGGCCTTGGGCGCATACGCTTACCTCTGGCGACAACAAACTGCAGCCGGAACTCGCCACCGCGATCACCATAGTCCAAAGCCCATACAGTTTTGCAAATACACGGGGGAATGTTTTCATGCTGTTGTTCCAGTTAAGCGGAAAGTAAAGCCGGTCAATTGTTCAAGCCTGTCAAACCGATACGCATTCGGCCCAATCAAGATTTAACTTTTGTAATAAATATTTATCCGAATACCGCCGAATCATGGCCAGGCAAATTTTAAAGTATTCATCCTATATCGTCATGTGTCACTAGATAAAAACCCTAAGAAATCAAATGCCTGTATTGATAGAAAATACCAGACGGATTAAGTGGATTTTAATTAAATAGTTATAGTCTCAATCAGGTAATCATCAAACGCCAAAGATTACGCAAAAAAAATCTCAACGTTCATTCATTCTATTACTAACAGTCATCATTATTCAGAATAAATACCATGATCTAATTACAGCCTACAACCCAGTAAGATTATGATAAAAAATAACTTAAAACTACATAAAGCTGTTGATTCTTTGCCTTGGCCGATCGCAAAGAGACTAAGAGAATTCCTACCGGCCCCCACAGGTTATTATTTTATTGTCAAAAACTCGCCGCTAATAATAATCATACCAGAAGACTTTTATGATGAAGAAAAACGCTGGACTCCATTTTTTGACTCCCTCAAATCGCATAAAGTCTATTTTTTCTGCAAAATCAGATGCGCTATCGAAGAAAATCCTAAAGCCTATAAAGAACTTATTGCCAAGGCTATAAGCAAGCATTCGCATCGCTACCCTAACCACCATTTCATATTCATGGCTAATAACTTAGCCCAGACACGAATATTCAATGAATTAGGTATGGAATCAATATTCGCCAACCATAACTGTTTAGTTGATGAAACATCATTCAGCATCAATATCAAGGCACCTAAACACTACGATGCAATTTACAATGCCGTCTCCGCGCCTTATAAACGCCATGAACTGGCGCGATTAATCAATAAACTGGCTATAATCACTTACCTGCAACCGCAGCATTTAAACTATTTTTACAACACTACGCGCTTATTAAGCCATGCAAAATGGCTAAATTTTCCGGAAGATAATTTTGATACTGAGTCGTATCAAAAAATGTCACCCGCCAAAATTTCAAAATCTCTAAACCAATCTAAAGTGGGCTTATGTCTTTCCAATGCTGAAGGGGCAATGGTTTCATCTATAGAATATCTTTTAGCGGGATTGCCCATCGTATCTACCTTTAGCTTAGGCGGACGGGATGTTTTTTTCGATGATAGCTACGTCAATATTGTTGAGGATAATCCGGAGGCAGTAAAAGAAGGCGTAGAGCGAATGATATTGAAAAACCCGGATCCCTATAAGATAAGAACTACCACCTTGGAAAAATTAAAAGCCCATAGGCTAAGATTTGCTAAAGCTGTCTGTAAGATTTCAGCACATGAAGGAATAGAAACCGATACTCATATTTTTTACAGCCAGATATTTCCTCAGAATATTTTTAAACTCAGACCTTTTCACAAAATTCTTGAGTTAAATACTGCGTTAGAAACTTGACCACTACACAAAATCTAAAGCCGGGTTTAACCCGGCTGACTTATTCGCCATTTTCGGCGGCGGGGTCGTTGAGCGTAGGTAAAGCCTGTCCCGGCTCAAAAAACGTCACGGCACCGGCGCATTCGCCACCAATGTGGTCAAGCAACGCAAAATCGTTCTGGCCGGAAACCCGGAACTGCTGCGCAATAAGGCGGCGCATCTGCCCTTCAGGCAGCAGACCGGCAAAAATGGCGCGCTTTGCGATCGTCGAACGGCTCCGTTTGCAGGGGCAATGAAGCCGACAAGGCAACGGTGTTCGGGCGAGACAGCCAATCGGATTCGTAGCAAAAACTCAGTCGTCCATCGACCAAAGCCAGAGTGCCGATACGATAGCCGAAAAGCCAGACTTCCAGCTCATGCGCCATCGCCGCCACCTTCACCTTGATCGTCGGTTGTGACGGATAGCAATCCGTACAATCGGATATCTCCACCCAGGGCATCAATGACCCGCAGCACGTTTTCCAGTCGCAAGGTGGGTTTGCCTGCTTCTAGGTCGACAATAAAACGCACACCCACCCCGGCCGCCAGGGCCAACTGAGGCTGTGTTAGCCCGAGTTGCTTGCGGGCGGCACGCAGTGCATCGCCCAGCTGTTGAGTTGATCGAATGGATATCATGGTTTGCAAAGTTTCCCGATCGGGAAATTATCAGCCACAATCGAGCTAGGTGCAAGAAATATTTCCCGATCGGGAATGTTGCGTGTGATTAGACCCTGAATTGACGATACATTTCCGTTT
>PERF01000081.1 GCA_002928495.1 Methylobacter sp.
CGGCATTGTGGTTTCCCAAAGCTGCGCTCAGATGACCCCAGCGTCTGGCAATACTGATAGTCAGCGGCAGGATGCGGCCGCTGTAATGTTCTAGCAATTCTTCCAGCCAATCAGCCAGAGCCAACGCAAATGGCGGGTCTACGGATTTTTGCCGGCTAATACCGCGCTCGATTTCGCCAATTGTGACCACGCTAAGGTAAAAATCGGCTGTCCGGTTACTTGTAAACCATTGTTCCAATTCGGATTCGCGTTGTTTTTTTCGAAGTGCCGATAAGATGTCGGTATCCAGTAAGTAAGCCATTAGGGGAACTCACGTGGTTCTATTGGTTGCCGTTGAAATTCGCCATCGTCCTGCGGCATGTTAAGCAGGTGATCCATGAAGGCGGGCAGCTGCCGGGCTTCCCATTGCTGGAGTTTTTCAAAAACTTCAATCGAGACAATAGCGACAGCGGGTTTTCCTCTTCGGGTGACGATTTGAGCTTTGCCGGCTTGGGCCGCATCCACCACAGCGCTGAACTTATTTTTGGCATCTTGAAGTGACCACTTGGTATTGCTCATAGTCTTGGCTAGCTATTAATCTAGCCATAATTTTATCATGGATGCTAATGCGTTTAAGTGAAATCTTATATATCGCCAAAAAAAGTGTTTATGGACCTAAGATTTTATGGCCGGTCAAGAATTTACATTACCTATTGTTGTATTGAATCTTGTTGCCAATAGCCGTTATGGCGCAATAACCACCAAGCATTGCGCCGTATCCGAAAGGCTGCATCCATTCTTCGCGGGAGGTTATGCCTGGATTAAATGTTGGGCGGTAAACTGTTGCAAGCGTTGCCAGCGGAGTGGTAAGTCGTCTATTTCCAGTAACGATTGCTTCAAATGAGAGGGCAACGGTGCGTACATGGCAAAATAGTTCATCGCCAGTTCCGGGTTGCTGAGCAGCTCCGTTTCAGAATGCGTGACAATGCCGTGTTGGCTTAGGCTTTTTAAAACCCTTGCCCAAATGGCCGGAATTTCGCCTTTGCAGGTGTTTTTTCCGTCAAATCCTCGGTTTGGGCAAGCCATAGACCGTCGGCTTGTTGGTGGATGTGCGCCAGACGTTGGCGCTGCCCGCCTTGTAAAGAAATTGATAACAAGCCATTTGGCGTTTGGCCAAAGTCGATTATTTTGGCGCTGGTACCCACGGCATAAAAAGTCGCCGCGTTCTGCGTGGTTGAATCGGCTTTGCTCAGCACTTCCTGTTTTTCAAAACCCTCCCGCAGCAGGCACACGGTAAAATCGGATCCACTCCGCAGGCAGTTAGATACCATCTTGAGATAGCGTTGTTCGAAAATTTGCAGTTGTAACGTGCATTTGGGGAATAACGGCGTATTCAGGGGAAATACGGGTTGTTCAGCGGGTTGCGTTGATGGCATAAATCACTCTGTGACGGTTATTTCAAACACCCTTGCAAAAACAATCGGGTCGCTTGCAGCACCCAGGCATCGATTTCGGCTTCATCCGGAGTGGGTTCCAAACCCAGTTGCAGGCGTTGAAAGCGTTCGTTGCGGAGGGCGCTGATGTATTGGTCTGCCAGGAATTCGGGGGGGACGTTTTTGATTTCGCCGGTTTGTTGATATTGGCGAAACAGTTCGATGAGGCTGGCGCGGGTTCGCCCCGGCCCTTGTTGGTAAAACTCGGTGGCCAGATCGGGGAAGCGCATGGCTTCGCCGATCAGGATGGCGCGCATGCGCACGACATCGGGACGGGAGACGCGAAATAAAAACTTTTTGCCGAAGCTGTTCAAGGTGTCTTCAAGCGATCCTTGGTCGGCTAGGCTGTCGGCAAACTGGTCGCTGCAGCGCTTAACCAAAGCCCCGAAAATACCGGCTTTGCCACCGAACTGATTGTAGATGGTGCGCAAGGAAACGCGGGCTTCTTTCGCAATAGTCTCCATGCTCAAATTGCCGTAGCCTTGTTCCAAAAACAATTGTAGCGCAGCATCCAGCAAGCGGTCGCGGCTTTGCTGTTCCTCGCCTTTGGCGGGTCGTCCGCATTTAACCGAGCATTTAAGGGTTGTCATTTTCATAATTTCTGTTGACGAAGGTCTGAGTCATCACTTAAATTAAATGGTAATACTCGTTACCATTTATTTTATGGCTTCGGAAAACTATCTTATGCCAAAACGCCACACCTTAAAAACACAAAAGCTTGCCGCCTCCCACACAAAAAGCCATTTGCCGGGCATGATCCGGCTGATTGTTTATCTGCCGCTGTTGGTTGTGAGTGCCTGGAGTTGCAGCCCTACCGGCGATAACAAAGCAGCCGCGGCTCCGCCCATGCCCGAAGTAAAAGCGGCCCAGCCTGTGCGCCAAACTGTGACTGATTGGGATGAATTTACCGGCCATATCGAGGCAATCGATGCCGTGGACGTCAGGCCACGAGTCAGCGGTTATCTGGATAAAATCAATTTTAAGGCCGGCGGCAAGGTCAAAAAAGGCGATTTGCTGTTTGTGATTGATCCCAAACCGCTGAAAGCGCAACTGAATTTTGCCCAGGCCGAATTAAAACAAGCCAAAGTCAAGTTGGAACTGGCAAAGAATGATTCCAATCGGGCCGAGCGCTTATTCAAAGTCAAAGGCATTTCCGAAGAGGAATACGACAGCCGCAGCAAAGGTTTGGCCGAGGCCGCCGCCGCTTTGCAATCCGCACAAGCCAATGTCGAGACTGCCCAGTTAAACCTGGACTACACCGAAGTGCGCTCACCTATTGACGGGCGCATTACCCGCGAGCAGTTGACGTTGGGCAATCTTGTCAACGGCGGCACGGCGGGCGAGGCCACCTTGCTGGCAACCATCGTCTCCACCGACCCGGTGTATGCTTATGTCGATGCCGATGAAAGCGCGGTTTTAAAATACCGGCGGACTTTGCTTAAAAGCAGCCAGGGCGCGGTTGCGGGGGAGCGTATTCAGGTGAGTTTGGCCTTGGCCGATGAAACCGATTTTCCGCATCAAGGGTTTTTGGATTACATCTCCCCGCGCGAGGATTCCGCCACGGGAACGGTGAGCTTGCGAGCGGTGTTCGATAACCCTGACGAACTATTGGCCCCGGGCTATTTTGCCCGTGTGCGTATCCAGGGCAGCGTGCCGTATCCGGCGCTGTTAATACCCGACAAAGCCATCGGCCGGGATCAGGCTCAGCGCTTTGTCTGGGTGGTAAAAGACAACGGCGAGGTGGAGTACCGCAAAGTGACCATCGGGCCGCATGTCGATGGTTTGCGGGCTATCAAGGAAGGCGTAGGCGAGGGCGATTGGGTGGTGGTTGAAGGGATACAAAAAATCAGACCCGGCGCCATCGTAAAAGCAACCCGGATCAGTGCCCAATCAGCAGCGGACGAGGCCAAACCATGAACCGGTTTACCCAGTTTTTCATAGGCCATCCGATTTTTGCTTCGGTGTTATCGATTGTTATTGTGCTGGTCGGCGGTTTGGCATTGATCAATCTGCCGATTGCGCAATATCCGGAAATAGCGCCGCCTACCGTGCAGGTCAGCACGGTATACCCCGGTGCCAATGCCGAAGTGGTGGCGAAAACCGTGGCCACGCCTATCGAGCAGGAAGTCAATGGCGTGGAAGATATGTTGTATATGTCTTCGCAGTCCACCAATAGCGGAAATATGTCGTTGACCATCGCTTTCAAGCCCGGCACCAATCTGGATAAAGCCCAGGTGCTGGTGCAAAACCGGGTGGCGCTGGCGGAGCCCAGGTTGCCGCAAGAGGTGACCCGACAAGGCATCAGCGTGAAAAAACGTAGTCCGGATTTGAGCTTGGTGGTCAGTTTGATCTCGCCGGATAAGCGTTACGATAGCCTTTATTTAAGCAATTACGCGCTGCTGCAAGTTCGCGACGAGTTGGCCAGATTGCCTGGTGTGGGCGATATTCTCATCTTCGGCGCGCGCGATTACAGTATGCGCTTGTGGCTGGATCCCGAGAAAATCGCCGCGCGCAACCTCACCGCTAGCGAGGTGGTGGCTGCCGTGCGCGAGCAAAACGTGCAAGTCGCAGCCGGCACAATCGGCCAGCAGCCAGCCCCGGCCGATGCCGATTTTCAATACACCATCAGCACCTTGGGACGGTTGGCGGAGCCTGAGCAATTCGCCAACATCATCATCAAGCAAGGGCCGGACGGCCAGCTGACGTATCTAAAAGATGTGGCCAGAATCGAGTTGGGCGCCAAGGACTATAACTCCGAGTTGTTCTTGGATGGCGGGCCGGGCGTGGGCTTGGCGGTATTCCAGCTGCCCGGTTCCAATGCGTTGGAGACCAAAAAAGCCGTGGTCGACACCATGGAAAAATTGAAAAAACAATTTCCCCAGGGCGTGGATTATTTTTTGGTTTACGACACCGTGGTGTTTGTGGAGAAATCTATCGATGCCGTGGTCAAGACCTTGTTCGAAGCCATTGGCTTGGTGGTGCTGGTCATCATCATTTTCTTGCAAAACTGGCGGGCGGCGGTGATTCCTCTGCTGGCGGTGCCGGTGTCGTTGATCGGTACGTTTGCGGTGATGTCGGGTTTGGGCTTGTCGCTGAATACCTTGTCGCTGTTCGGGCTGGTGCTGGCCATCGGCATTGTGGTGGACGATGCCATCGTGGTGGTGGAAAATGTCGAGCGTCATATCGGTTTAGGCCTGCATGCCAAGGAAGCAGCACGCAAAGCCATGTCCGAGGTGGTGGGGCCCATCATTGCCACGGCCTTGGTGCTGGTGGCGGTGTTTGTGCCGACGGCGTTTATTACCGGCGTTTCCGGGGCGTTTTATAAACAGTTTGCGCTGACCATTGCGGTATCCACGGTGATTTCGGCGTTCAACTCATTGACCTTAAGCCCGGCCCTGTGCGCTTTGTTGCTGGATAAAGCCCATGGCGACAAGGATTTGTTCACGCGCGTGTTCGATCGTTTGTTCGGCTGGTTTTTCGGTGGCTTTAACCGGTTTTTCAACGCCTTCAGTAGCGGTTATTCGCGTTTGGTGGGCCGCTTGATACGCATGACGGCAATCGTGCTGGTTTTATACCTAGGGTTAAATGTTTTAAATGTCTGGGTGTTTGAAAAAGTCCCGGGCGGTTTTATTCCGTCTCAAGATCAAGGTTACTTGATTTTATACGCGCAATTACCCGATGCCGCTTCGGTGGAGCGCACCAAGGAAGTGGTGTTGGAGGCCACCAAAATTGTGCGGGCTACGGAAGGGGTTGCCCATGTGGTGGCTTATGCCGGCTGGTCGGTGTTGACAGGAGCCAATCAATCCAACGTGGCGACGATGTTTGCGCGGCTGGATAGCTTTGAAAGCCGGGCCGGACACGCCGAGCTGCATGCCGACGCGCTGGTGGACAAACTCGGTAAAAGCTTGTCTACAATTCCCAATGCGTTTATTAAAGTGTTTCCGCCGCCGCCGATTCGCGGCATCAGTTCGGTGGGCGGTTTTAAAGTGCAGATTCAAGACCGCGCCAATGCCGGGCTTGATGTATTGCAAGGGGTAACAAACGACATGATTGCCCAAGGCAACCAACAGCCGGGTCTGGTGGGTTTGTTCAGCACCTCCAGAACCGGCGTGCCGCAGTTGTTTCTGGATATAGACCGCGCCCGTGCCAAGGCCATGGGGGTGCGGTTGCAGGATGTATTCGATACCTTGCAGATTTATCTGGGATCGTTGTTTGTGAACGATTTTAATATCTTCGGCCGAACTTATCAGGTGGTTGCCCAAGCGGATGCCAAATTCCGTGCCCAGCCGGAAGCGGTGGCGCAGTTGAAAACCAAAAACGCCCAAGGCGAAACCGTGCCTTTGGGGGCCATTGTTAAAGTCGAAGACAGCACCGGCCCCGATAAAGTGGCGCACTATAACTTGTATCCCACCGCGGAAATCAATGGCAATACCTTGCCGGGCGTGAGTTCGGGGCAGGCTATCGATACCATGGCCGCCATGTTGGATCGCCAGTTGCCGCCGGGATTCAGTTACGAGTGGACGGAATTGAGCCTGCAACAAGTTATTGCCGGCAATGTGGCCTTTCTGGTGTTTCCGCTTAGCGTTATCTTTGTGTTTCTGGCGCTGGCGGCACAGTACGAGAGCTGGTCGCTGCCGTTTGCGGTGATTTTGATCGTACCCATGTGTATTTTGTCGTCGATGACCGGAGTTTGGCTGAACGGCATGGACAACAATATTTTTACCCAGGTCGGTTTAATTGTGTTGGTAGGCTTGGCCAGTAAAAATGCCATTCTGATTGTCGAATTCGCCAAGCAGCGCAGGAGCGCGACGGCCTCAACCGTTTCGACGCTGCGATTGAGGCGTCCAAAATCCGGCTTAGACCGATTTTAATGACCTCGTTTTCCTTCATTATGGGCGTGTTTCCGCTGGTTATTGCCCAAGGCGCCGGAGCGGAGTCGAGAAGGCTGTTGGGAACGACGGTATTCAGCGGCATGTTGGGGGTCACTTTCTTCGGCTTGATTTTAACGCCGGTGTTTTTTGTGACCGTGCAAGCTTTGGTGCAGCGTTTCGCCAAAGCCAAACCGGCGGGGCAGGAGGTGGAATAGTGAGGCTAACGATGCATCTTTTTAACACTAAGCCTAACGGCATGAAAGTTGACAAGGCTTATCCGGTTGCCGGGCTGTTGCTGACGGTTTTGGTTTTGCAAGCGTGCGCGGTAGGGCCGGATTATCAAGCGCCGGAAACCGCCAATCCCGAGCAATTCGCCAACGCCGCCAACCCTGAATACAGTACGCAGGCGGTGGATGCCGAGTGGTGGAAACTGTTTGCGGACGATACCTTGAACAGTCTGGTCGAACAAGTCTTGCAGCACAATTTCGAGCTGAAAACCGCCGAAGCCAATCTGCGCGAGGCCAGAGCCTTGTATCAAGAGGCGGCGCTGAACCTGCTGCCTACGATAACTTCACATGCGAATTACACCGAGCAAAAACGCAGCATAGGCTCATTGAACAACCGCAATTTCGTGCCGCGCGAGCTTAAATTGTTTAATGTCGGCTTTGATGCGTCCTGGGAAGCCGATTTTTTCGGCCGCGTGCGCCGGGCGGTGGAAGTCAGCGATGATACCTTCGCTGCGCAAGAGGCCACCGTGCGCGATGTGGGGGTCAGTTTGATCGCCGAAACCGCGCGCAATTATTTTGAACTCAGAGGCTTGCAGAACGAACTGGCGGTCGCCGACAAAAACGCTGCCAATTTAACCGAAACGCTGGCAATTACCCAGGCCAAGCTGGCAATCGGTCGTGGTACCGAGCTGGACACCGCCCGTGCCAAAGCCTTGTTGGATGCCACTTTGGCCGGTGTGCCCACGCTGGAAAGCGCCATTGGCCAAGCCATACACCGGCTGAGTGTGTTAACCGGGCAGCCGCCGGGCGCTTTGCGCGAAACCTTGGTTAAACCTGCGGGCATGCCCAAACTGCCGGAGCTAATCCATATCGGCAGTCCGGCCGAATTGCTGCGCCGCCGGGCTGACATCCGGGTGGCGGAACGCACGTTGGCGGCCTCCACCGCGCAAATCGGCGTGGTCACCGGCGATTTATTCCCGCGGGTGACGTTTTCCGGTACCTTGTCGCTGGAAGCCAACACGCTGGGCGGTTTAGGCGCCGCCGGCGCGGATACCTACTCGGTTGGGCCGCGCATCACTTGGGCGGCGTTCGATCTGGGTCGGGTGTATGCCAGGATCAAAGCGGCGGGCGCGCATGCTGAAGCCGACTTGGCGAATTATCAGCAAACGGTGCTAACTGCTTTGGCAGAAACCGAAGATGCGCTGATCGCCTATAACCGGGAGCGCGCTCGTCGTGATTTATTGGTCTCGGCCGCCCAAGCCAGCGAGAAAGCCCATGCTTTGGCACATTTGCGGTTTGATGAAGGGGTTAGCGACTTTTTGACGGTATTGGATGCCGAATCCCGTTTACTGCAAAACCAAAGCCAGTTGGCGCAAAGCCAGACCGCCACCGCAACGGCGCTG
This sequence comes from Methylobacter sp., assembly GCA_002928495.1. GTDB lineage: Bacteria > Pseudomonadota > Gammaproteobacteria > Methylococcales > Methylomonadaceae > WM-3-3. Next base: position 7,974 of record PERF01000081.1, read on the forward strand.
GCCGCAGTCTACAAAGCCTTGGGCGGCGGTTGGGATAACCAGCCAGCGCAACCGTAAAGATATTATCAAGGCAAGGATGCCTGTCATCTAATAATTACAAATTTTTCGTTTTTGCCCTAGGCACCCCATCAAACTGGTCTATATTTCTTAGACCGGCATCACCCGGCTTCATTGCCAATCCAAGTTGAGCAAAATGGTTAACTAAATCTCAAAACTGCCGATAAGGTTAATTGAGGCTGTTCGATTTGTGATTGCCGTCACAAACACCGTTGTTGTTTGCACTAAGCTTTACCATAACCTAAAGCAGGATCTTCCGATGTTTAGCAAACCCATAATAAATTTGCGCGGTTTTACGCTGATAGAATTGATGATTACCTTAGCGGTTGCCACGGTATTGTTATCAACGGCGCTGCCGAATTTTGTCCAGGCGATTAACAATAACCGCCTGGCGACTAATACCAACGACTTTATCGCCTCGCTGAATCTGGCGCGTAGCGAATCGATCAAACGCGGTTTTAACGTGGTGGTGGCCAGAACCGGTGCCAACTGGGAAGACGGCTGGCAAGTATTTGTGGATGTGGATACTTCGCCTGCAGCCGATGCCAATGTGTTTAACGACGACGGCGACACTACCCCTTGCGAAGCCGGGGAAGACTGCGTGTTAAAAGTGTACAGCGCGCTACCCAACAGCTTCACCTTGCGCGCTGACGATGACAGCAGTTTTGCCAACTTTATTACCTACAGCTCAACCGGGCGCAGCAATTCGGGCGGTTCTTTCGGCATGTGCGACGACAGTAACAACGGCGTGCCTAAGCCTAACAAAGCCCGTTTGATTGCCGTCAACATGACCGGCCGGGTCAGCTTGGGTTCCGACGCCAATAACGACGGCATTCCCAACACCGATCTGGTGGCGACGGCGGCTTCCAATATGACATCTTGTACTAACCCGCCTAACGGATAGCGGCAGGTTATGAACAGCAAGCAGCAAGGTTTTACGCTGGTGGAAGTTCTGGTGACTGTCGTGCTGATGGCGGTTGGCTTGTTGGGCATGGCCAGCCTGCAATTGACGGCGCTCAGAAGCAATCACGAGGCTTACAGCCGCAGTCAGGCCACCCAGCTGGCTTACGATATTGCCGACCGCATGCGTGCCAACGGCGCCGCCACGGCCGCGTATTTAAGTGACACCACCGCGCCGGAAGCGGCAACTTGTACAACCGGCGATAATCCGTGCACCGCCTGTACCACGATAGCGCTAACCTGTACAGCCGCTGAGTTGGCAAACAATGATTTATTCCAATGGAATCAAGCCCTGACCACAGCCCTGGTTAGCGGTAGCGGGCGCATCACCCGGTCCGGTGCCGGCACTGTCATCAGTCCTTTTATTTATACCATTGCCGTGCAATGGGATGCCGACCGCAACGGCGCGGTGAATGCCGACGATCCGGTTTTTCAGATGAGTTTTCAGTTATGAGGCTATTGCGCGCGCCGATGGTAAACCAGCAGGGCCTGACCTTAATCGAAATCATGATCGCGTTGCTGATCGGCGCTTTCCTGCTAGGCGGTGTGCTGCAAGTGTTTACCAATACCCGGCAGACCTACCGGGTACAGGATAACATGTCCAGATTGCAGGAAAACGCCCGCTTAGCCATGGAGTTTTTGAGTTTTGATGTACGCATGTCTGGCTTTTTAGGCTGTCCGACCTTAGCCAGTATTACGCCGAATGTGATTGCCGATCCGAAGAACCCTAATCCCAATGCCGGTATTCCGGCCTTTTCGTTTACCGCCGGCGAATTGGTGCGCGGCGCCAACAACGTGACCAACAATTGGAACGCCGGCGCGTGTTCGGCTTCGAATTCATGCAAGGCCGGTTCGGATACGATTACTTTGCAGTTTGGCGGTAGTTGCGGCGCGCACTTAACCGGTAACCTGGCAACGGATAATGCCAATATCCAAATCCCTGCCGACAACACCTGCAATATTCAAACATTCGATGTGTTGTTGATTTCCGATTGCACGACGGCCGATGTTTTTGTCGCCACGAGTGCATCTAACGGCTCGGGAACACAAACTATCGCGCATGCCAATAACCAAAATACGACCAATAAACTCAGCAAGGCTTACCCGGCAGATGCCGAATTATTTCAATTACGCAGTTACACCTATTTCGTCCGCACCGGCAACAGCGGTTTGCCTTCGTTGTGGCGGCAGGACAATGCCAAAGTTGGCGGTAGCGTTGATAACCCCATCGAATTAGTCGAAGGCGTTGAAGACATGCAAATAACCTATGGCGCCGATACCGATGCCGACGGCGTGCCCAATTACTATGTGCCTGCCGGCACGGTAGGGCTGAATTTAACTCAGGTTTCCGGCGTTAGAATCAGCTTACTCATGACTACATTGGAAGACGGTTTGGCGGCAACATCTGCCAGCTATGTTTATAACGGCGCCACCACCACGCCCGGCGACCGCAGAATACGGCGTGTGTTTACCACCACGATTGGTTTACGGAATCAAGGTTAATCTGGAGTTTAGTAAATGCAAAACATTGGCTTAAAACAGCAATCGGGCGCCGTCTTGGCAATCGGTTTAATCATGTTGCTGCTAATGACCTTAATCGGCTTAACCGGCACCCGCGTGACCGGCTTGGAAGAAAGAATGGCGGGCAATAACAATGACCGTAACTTGGCTTTTCAGGCGGCTGAATCGGCGTTACGGGCAGGAGAGGCTTTTTTGGCCAATACCTCTCCGCTGCCGAGTTTTAATAATTGCACCAATGGGCTGTATCCCAACGGCGGCACCGGTTGTGCCAGTCCCAATGTTAGCTCGACCACAGCCCCGATGCCGCCGGTGTGGGAAAACATCGATTGGACAGCCAACTCGGTGGCGTATGCCGGCAGCTTGGGCATTAGTGTCAGCCCGCGTTACATCATAGAGCTGATGCCTTGTCGGGATGCCAATTCCGACGGTGATTGCAGCGATGCCGGCGTGGATCAGAATGTTTACCGCATTACCGCCAGGGCTACCGGCGCCACGGCCGATGCCGTCATTATGTTGCAGTCGATTCTGGAAATTGCCGTTTAGCACACAGTTTTTTACCGGTTTTTAGACAAAAATTACTGTAGTCAAAATTTAATACCCAAAGGTTTAGGTGATTGTCATGAAAAGCTTAGGAAATTTTACCCCGTTGAGCTGGCGATGGCTGCCGGTAGTGGCTTGTTTATGCGGATTGGTGCTGCCGGCAGCGGCGGGCACGGTGTCGCAATCGCCGCTGTTTTTAACACAGTCGGCCAAACCGGTAACCATGTTGAATCTGTCTAAAGACCACCAGTTATATTTTAAAGCCTTTGACGATTACTCGGATCTGGATGGCGACGGTACTCCCGAGACCACTTATAAACATAGTTTTAATTACTACGGCTATTTTGATAATGGTAAATGTTACAGCTATGACACGAAAACGCTGCAATTTGAGCCGGAGTCTACAACTAGCGATAAATATTGCAACGGCAACTGGAGCGGCAATTTTTTAAATTGGGCCAGCATGACCCGGATCGATACTATCCGCAAGATTCTTTACGGCGGACTCCGGTCTAGTGACACCGTTGATACCACTAAAACCACAACCAATAAAAAAGGTAACACCATAACCACATCTATTCCAGGGGTTACAACCTTGGAACGAGCGTATCTACCCAACGATGCGCATAGTTTTGCCAAGTTTTACAACGGAGATGATTTAGAAAAATTAACCCCTTTTAGCGCGGCGGATGTTAAAGACGGCATTACTTTATGTAATACCACGGTGTCTTCCACCAAGTTGTCGCAAAATGTTACCGATGCACCGTTAATCCGTGTTGCCAAGGGCAATTACGCCTTGTGGGCGGGTAATGAGCGCTGGCAATGCCGGTGGTCGGAGGAAAAATCCGCCAGTAACGGCAATAATTCCACGTTATCGGGGATTAGCGCAGTCTCCGGCAACCCCAGCAAAGACACCAATGGCTTGGGTGAAAAAGACTATTATGCCCGTATCCAGGTTTGTGCCAGCAAAGATCTAAAAGAGGAAAATTGCAAGCTTTATCCTAGCGGTTCATTAAAACCAATCGGGTTATTGCAGACCTATGGCGATAACGACGACATGCGCTTCGGATTGCTGACCGGTTCTTACAGCAAAAACAAATCCGGCGGCGTGTTGCGTAAAAACATATCCAGTTTAACCGATGAGGTTAATTCAAGCACCGACGGCACCTTTAAAGC
>PERF01000082.1 GCA_002928495.1 Methylobacter sp.
TGCCTGATTACCGAAGGTGTTCGCGGCGAAGGCGGCTACCTGACCAATTCCGAAGGCGAGCGCTTTATGGAACGTTACGCACCGTCGGCTAAAGATCTGGCATCACGCGATGTGGTCAGCCGGGCCATCACTATCGAAATTAACGAAGGTCGCGGCGTTGGCCCGTTGAAAGACCACGCTTACCTGCATATAGAACATCTGGACCCGGCCATCATTCACGAACGGCTGCCCGGCATCGCCGAATCGGCCCGCATTTTTGCCGGCGTTGACGTTACCAAGCAGCCGATACCGATTCTGCCGACCGTGCATTACAACATGGGTGGCATACCGACCAATTACAAAGCCGAGGTGGTCACTTTAAAAGACAGCAATCCGGATTGCGTGATTCCAGGCTTAATGGCCATCGGTGAAGCTGCCTGCGTTTCTGTACACGGCGCCAACCGCCTGGGTTCCAACTCGCTGCTGGATTTAGTGGTTTTCGGCCGCTCGGCGGCAATCCGTTGTGCGGAACTGATAAAAACCGGCATGCCGCAAAAACCCCTGGCCAAAACTGCTTGCGATCAGGCGCTGGCCCGCTTCGACGGCATTCGCCATGCTAACGGCAAGCTGCGTTCCGCCGAAATCCGTTTGGAAATGCAAAAGACCATGCAAACCAAAGCCGCCGTATTCCGTACCGACAGCACCTTACAAGAAGGTATCCGCTCGCTAGCCGAAATCAGTGTCTCATTCAGCGATGTCGGCGTCACCGACAAATCCTTGATCTGGAACACCGATCTGGTGGAAACACTGGAATTGGATAATCTATTGGCGCAAGCCACCGTCACCATGTCCTCGGCCGCCAACCGCACCGAAAGTCGTGGCGGCCATGCCCGCGAGGATTATCCTAAACGCGATGACAGTAATTGGCTGAAACATTCCTTGGCTTGGCTGGATAACGGCATAGTCAAAATTGATTACCGGCCGGTACACTTGTTTACTTTAACCGATGAAGTGCAGGTGATCCCGCCTAAAGAGAGGGTTTACTAATGGTCGAATTTGTCTTACCCCAAAACTCCAAACTCATAGCCGGCAAACATTTTGCCGCCAGTCCCGAAGCTAAAAACACGCGGCGTTTTGAAGTTTACCGATGGAATCCCGATTCCGGCGAGAATCCGCGTATAGACAGTTACGATGTCGATATGGACCACTGCGGCCCCATGGTGTTGGATGCCATCATCAAAATCAAAAACGACATCGACAGCACCTTGACGTTCCGGCGTTCCTGCCGGGAAGGCGTTTGCGGCTCCTGCGCCATGAACGTTAACGGCAAGAATACCTTGGCCTGCACCAAGGCAATCAGCGAATATCCGGGCACCATTAAACTGTTCCCGCTGCCGCACCTGGACGTCATCAAAGATTTAGTGCCCGATATGACGCATTTTTACGCGCAATACGCCTCCATAAAACCCTGGATCACCACCCAAACCCCGCCGCCTGCCGATTCCGAACGCCTGCAAAGCAAGGAAGACCGCGTCAAGCTGGACGGTCTGTTCGAATGCGTTTTATGCGCTTGTGCTCAACCAGTTGTCCCAGTTATTGGTGGAACAGCGAGCGCTATCTGGGCCCTGCCGTATTACTGCAAGCTTACCGCTGGCTGGCCGACAGCCGTGATGAGAGCACTGGTGAGCGCCTGGATGAATTGGAAGACCCGTTCAAACTGTACCGCTGCCACACTATCATGAACTGCACCGATACTTGCCCCAAAGGCCTCAATCCCGCCAAGGCCATTGCCGAAACCAAAAAGCTTATGCTGCAACGCCGCCAGGGCTGATGCCGGAATCCCGAAAACTGGCCTGGCAGTGCCGACGCGGTAATTTGGAGCTGGATTTGATGCTCCAACATTATTTGCTACATGAGTTTGCTCCGGCCGGTGAAGCCGACCAAAAACTTTTTCGTAAACTGTTAACGCTTGAAGATAACCAATTGTTTGCCATATTAATGGGCGATACAATAACGGCCGATTTCCCAACCTCATTTATCGACAAAATCCGCGGCATCCGCCACCAGCGTACTGCCGAGTTTTAATGCATACTGTATGGACAAAGACGTCTTAGAAAACAAGCTACTTGAGTTAAAACCGTTATTAGACAATTTCCGGTTTGATGAGCAATACGACAACGACGAGCTATATATCGCCTTGGAAAACCTGCAAACCGACATCGATGCTATTTTAATAATTTTAGCCCATCCTAAACCCAACCCGTTCCGGGTCATTTGACTTTCTGAGGCACTCACCGCCGCACTCAAGCCTTATCCTTATTCCTTAGTATTGCTCTTGGTTTATAGATGATTTAGCATGCCGCTAATGGTTTTACCAAAGCGTAACCAGACTTCTCATAACAACAATAACAAGAGGACGACAACATGAAAAAACCGGTTTTTCAAACCATTTTGCTTGCGGCAACCCTGGCCGGCTGGGGCTCAGCCTACGCAGGGGCCAGCGGGCATGCCGGACACGAAGGCGGCGCCGGTTCCGGTAGCGCTGCCGGCTGCCTTAAAATCAAGTTATCCAAATTTTATCCTGAGCATCTGGCTACCGTGCAACCAGGCTCGGAAATTTCTTTTGTGGCGGTGAATGTGCCGGATCCGGAACAAATTCAGGTTACCGTCAAAGCCATTCCGATTGAAGTCACCACGCAAGAAAACGATAGCTTCATGGTCGTCAAAGGCAAGCTGCCGCCGGATCTGCACGGCACAGCGGCGCGAGTTAATATAGTCATCAAAGCCAAAGCACCGCGTTGCGATGGAGAAGACGGCTGGCTGCTGAAAATCGCCGAATAAGCAAAATCCGCCAAAGCTATTGGCAAGGTGTATAATCGCAGCTCGCCAATAGCCAAATTCCCCGCATGTCCGAGAATCAAAGCATCAACCAATGCGCCGCTTATTGTCTTGCCCAGCGCTTTGATATTGCGACGCTGTCCAAATTAATTTCCGAAGCCAAACAAGTCCGCATTATTAAAGGCTCGCTGTTAGTAGAAGACCACAGCGCCATGTCGGTGATTTTTCCCTACGGCGCGGTTGTGCACTGGAATGTTGGACAAATCCAGCAGAACAAACTGCATCAATTGTTACTCACTTATGCGGAAAATCCTCTCGAACTTGTCGAAGAAGACCATTTTACTTACACCTTGGATTGCGCCGCGACACGGATTAATGAAGACCACATAGAAGTCGAATCAGCCGACCCGTACGTGATTTTTGCGCTTTCCCACGGCATGGGCCAATCCATTAAGCTGGCTTCTTTTGAAACCAACGCGATAACTACCATCAACAAAACCAGCTACCTGCCAAAATCATTGGCCATAAACGGCATAATCCAGCTGCAACGGCACGAGCTGGCTAAAATTCGCGGCCAGTTGTTCTTAACCAAAAGCGATATCATCCTGAACTATGACTTGCTGGATACGCCGGATTTTTTCTGGGAATATCCGGAATACGAGCCGTTCTATGCCATTGCCGCCAAGTATCTGGAAATTTCGCAGCGCATCGATGTGTTATCGAAAAAGCTGGAAACCATTCACGAATTGTTTGAAATGCTGGCCGACGAACAAAAACACCGGCAATCGTCGCGCTTGGAATGGATCATCATTTGGCTGATTGCGCTGGAAATTATGATGACCCTGCTAGGCAAAATCCTGTAACAACCTGAATGCTAAGCTATCAACACGCCTTCCATGCCGGCAATTTTGCCGATGTGCTCAAACATACTGTGCTGGTTCAAATTCTGGACTATCTGAAACTTAAAGACAAACCGCTGTTTTACCTGGATACGCATGCCGGTTTAGGCTTATACCACCTCAATAGCAAAGAGGCGGCAAAGAACCGGGAATATGTCAGCGGTATCGGCAAGTTATGGCGGCTAAACGATAGCCCGGAAACCATCCGGCCCTATTTGGAACTGATAAAAAGCCTTAACCCTCAAGGTAGCCTGCTTCACTATCCAGGCTCGCCGGTGATAGCGCAAAAACTGTTACGCAGAACCGATAGGCTGTTTTTATTTGAACTGCACCCTAATCAGTATCAGTTGCTCAATAGCCAGCTTAAACCGGATAAACGTATTAAAATCGAGCTCGGCGACGGTCTTAACGAGGGCTTGAACCTACTACCGCCTATTCAACACCGCGGCCTGGTGTTGATCGATCCTTCCTACGAAGTCAAAACCGATTATAAAGCCGTAGTCTCCGTACTGGCGGCGATGTATAAGCGTTTCGCCAACGGCATTTTCGCGCTTTGGTACCCGGTGGTGGAGCGCGGTTACATCCAAGCCCTGGAGCTCGCAATCCAAAAATCAGCCATAAAAAACGTACAGTTGTTTGAACTGGGGGTTGAGCCGGATTCCCCTAGCCTTGGCATGACCGCTTGCGGCATGATTGTGGTCAATCCACCTTGGCTATTAAGCGACCGAATGGCGAATTGCCTGCCTTGGCTGGTCAAAGTTCTAGGACAGGATAGCCAAGGCTTTTTCCGCGTTGTACAGCTGGTAAAAGAGTAATTGATTATTTCCTATTAATTACCAACTCACCTACTACCACCCGCCAAAATTACAGGCATACTATTGCAGATTTGTAGCTTTCCCGCCTTAACCCAGCGCCTATCAACCCGACCAGACCAGGGACTCTTAGCCTTTGTTATGAACAAATACTTCCTCTTGTTATTTGTAACCTTATCGACCTGTTTTCCCGTACTCTCCCTCGCCGCTGAAGTCACCCAAGAACCGCAACCCATTGACCTGACCTACCATTGGGTGGGTTTTGCAGCTATAGCCATATTCGTAGTGGCCTACATTCTGGCCATGTTCGAAGAAGTCACCGAACTGCGTAAATCCAAACCTATGGTACTGGCCGCCAGTTTAATTTGGGTTTGCATTGCCATCATTTATGTCAACCACGGCATGGGCGAGATGGCCGGCAAGTTTTTCCGCAGTGGCCTGGAAAGTTTTGTGGAGCTGTTTTTGTTCATCATGGTGTCGATGGCTTACCTCAACGCCATGGAAGACCGGGGGGTGTTTGAGAACCTTAGAGTCTGGCTACTTAGTAAAAACTTCAGCTACCGGCAACTACTTTGGATTACCGGCACCATGTCATTTTTCCTGTCCTCAGTTTGTAATAATTTAACCACGGCTTTATTGATGGGTACGGTGCTGATGGCAGTTGGCAAAGAAAGTAAACGTTTTATCACCGCAGCCTGTGTTAACGTGGTTGTAGCCACCAATGCCGGCGGCTCGTTCAGCCCGTTCGGCGATATAACCACCTTGTTGGTTTGGCAAAAAGGCGTGGTGCCGTTTACCAGTTTTTATTCGTTATTTATTCCGGCGGTGGTTAATTTTATTTTGCCGGCTGCGATCATGCATTTCTTTATCCCCAAGGAGCAACCTACTGAATCTGCGGAAAAACCGGTCATTAAACGCGGCGCCAAAACCATTATTGCCTTGTTTTTACTGACGGTTATCACGGCAGTCTGTTTTGAAAACTTCTTGGACTTGCCACCAGCGGGCGGCATGTTGATGGGTTTGACTTACCTTAAATTCTTCAGCTATTACATGCAAAAAACACCCAAAAAACTAAACGGCGACCAGGAAAATTTAGCGGTCGATGACGACGGAGTCCCCGAACTCATTGACGCGCCAAGTTTTGATGTGTTCGAAAAAGTCGCCCATCTGGAATGGGATACCTTACTGTTTTTCTACGGCGTTATTCTAAGTGTCGCCGGGTTGAGCTTTATCGGTTACTTGGGGTTGGCGTCGAATTTTCTTTACGGAGATATCCCGCCTACCGTGGCAAATATTTTAGTCGGCGTGTTCTCAGCTTTTATCGATAACGGCACCATTATGTACGCCGTTTTAACCATGCACCCGGACATCTCGCAAGGCCAATGGCTGCTGGTGACATTGACGGCCGGTGTCGGCGGCAGCCTGCTGGCGATCGGTTCGGCAGCGGGCGTGGGCTTGATGGGGCAAGCCAAAGGCATTTACACCTTTAGTACGCATTTAAAATGGATGCCGGTAATTCTGATCGGCTATTTCGGCAGTATTGCCGTGCACTTTTGGCTTAACAGCCGTTATTTTTAACCGCCAGGCCTGAGTGAAACCGACGCTTTCGCTCAGGCGTTCATCGCCAACGCCAGCTGTTGCGTGCGGACATACGTTTCCTGTATCACCAAAGCATCGGAACTGGCGCGATGACGGGTTAGCGCCAATTCGGACATAATTTGGTGTTGTGTTTGCGTCCAAATTTCCATTTGCGGTTCTTTTAAAATGTATTCCAAAGAACTCAGGAAAAAACTCGGTGTCAGCCCGGATTGACAAAATAAACGCGATAACCAGGGTTTATCCACCACCCAGCCGTCGCTGTAAACCGTCTTATTCTCCAGGAATGCATTCAGCTCCCTGGCGACCAAGTTGATGGGCTTACCGTACGACCATAACACCTCAAGACTAAGCCCGTGAATAGATTCGGCATTCGGATCCCAATATTGCCAATCTTCCGCTGGCTTTATCAAGGCACAGTATTTCCGCCCGTCGTTTAACACAACTCCAACTTCGATTGGGTAGCTGTCAAAACCAAACCCCGATGCTTCAAAATCAATAATATTGGGTCTGAATAAGGGCATTGATAGGCCTTTTAAATATTAATTCAAACAACATAACCTAAACATTGCTATTGCCAATATGTGGTATGCGAAAATCGTTTTATAGGGTTTAATCAGTCCGGCTAATCAATAATCGCTAGCGTTGAAGAATACGGTATCTGTCAGACCAGCGGCTTATCATAGGAAGGTTTTGTTTTGAGACTGGTCTCATACATCCTATAAATAAGCCCAAAATGTGCCGACCCGCACACTTTGGGCCAAAATATCAGTCTTAAGGCTTGAAAGGCGCTGCGATAACTCGTTGATGCAACACTTTTTCAGGATTAAGGCATTCAGTATTTACTTGCTGAAGATAGTGCTAAGTCAACTAACTTCGCCTTATTTCACAATTGCAGCGGCAGCCGCTTTTAATTTGGCTTCATCGGCTTGAATTGCTTTCATCATTGGATTTTGAGTGCTTTTCGCACCCGCTACTAAAGCATCAGCGGTTTTGAATTTTTCTTTTAACGTTTCAAAACTTGGCGCAAGCGAACCGTTGTGGCAGCCCTTACAGGTATCTGCGTCGCCGGCACTTGACAGTGATGGGATAAAAGCCGCCAAAACCAAAATTGCAGTGGCTGATAGTGTTTTTTTCATCCTAAGTCTCCTCATAGTGTAAAAGTTGAAATTCTAATGCATAAAGCTTCTTTAAACTGCTTGTTTTCAATTGTAAGCAACCAAACTAGTTATTCATTATAGCCGTTTACATAAAATTTTTATCACGGCCCCTACTTCAATGCAACTGAAAATAACCTTGGCATGATTGCCATACCGTATCCTATGAACCTAATTTTCTCACTCATTCCAGCCCATACCGCAGTTTTAGGGTTGATCCATGGGAAAAAGATGCACCGCCAGCCAAACCGCCCCCTGCGAGACTTTTTGTACCGTATGTGCAACCCCCGCCGGAACAAAAATATAATCGCCAGCGCCAAGCTCGATTGAGTCACCGGCCATGCTAAGCACGGCCTCACCTTGCAATAGCAGCACCCATTCGTCCTGTGTTTGGACATATTCCACAGGCGTGATTTCGGCAGAACTGACGATACGCTCGATAACCAAGTTTTTATGGCGCAAAAGTTCTTTAAAGTGTTCGCCTTGCAATGGCGGTTCGGATTGCGTGAAAAAATTGCCTTTAGGCATGGCTTAGGCTCAAATCAGATTAATGGCTAAGGTCTGGAAGCGGATTGATCAAAGCAAAACCGCAGTGCCGACAATACCATGAGATTATTTGGCAATGGTAATTACTGGAGCCCCTTTTGTTCCCAGTTCCGACACCGTCATCTGAAATACTTGATACAGTAAACGAAAGCCTTCCCGATTCCATTGATAGCCGGTTTCCGGCTTAAGCCAGTAATATTGGCCGTTGTGGCGAACGGATAATTCCGAGTCTTCAGGTTCCCAGGCAGTGACCATTATACCTAAGGATGAATCGGGGTTTTCCCGCACCGCAGGCGTTTTAAAATGTTTTTGCACGGGGAACTCTTTGCTTCGATCAAGGCTTTGGCCAATAAAATTTAAAACGTTGTGAAAACTGCGCAAGCGGAAAACGCCATGTAACGGCCATTCACCGCCTTCAAATCCGGAGCGGATATCCACTAAAACATCATTATCGGCGCGTTCATTGGCCTCATCGTGCAAGCGTTTGCGATCTTGATTGGTTAGACTGGCAGGGTCGTAGTTGGTAATAACGATACGACCGATTTGGTTTTTAACCAATTTCACGCTTTTTCTTTCACTGGAGTATTCAATCTCGTAGTCTTTTTGTAAGTTCGCAAGCTGCTCAGGCCCTACCGATTCCGCCGGTAATTCAAGCGTCGTCTCAAAAATCATCGGTTCGGCATAAAGTTGGCCCTGGTCCTGTATGGCTGACAAATGCAACACCGCCTGACGAAAAAGACTATAACCGGCCATGTCTCCAGGATTATTGGCATACACTTCGGTATGTTTTTCCGATAGCCGTAATTCAGCTGCCAATAACCGCAGGATTAAATCTACATCGGTGCCTTGGCGTAGCAGCATGGTCAATTTGGACTCATAAATCGGCGTCAACAACCGGCGGGTAAATTCTTCGCCCTCTATCGGCACGATGGTGATTGTGGGGTTTTCGGCTATGCTCCCACCAAACAGCGGCGCCAGGAGCGCGCCGTTGTTGCCGGTTAAAGCAGGAGTTGCGCCGGCATTGAGTTGAAAGTTAAATGTAGCCGCAATATTGGATACGCCGGTGAAATGAATCGGCTGCTGTTGATGCGCACGGGCGATATTCAACAGCAACTGTTTGGACACTAAATTGGCGGTGGTTTTATCGTACTCGATAACCGCTTTGTCCAAGGCAATCGGCGACACGCACCCGCATAATACGGACACGGCAAAACAAACTAGCAAAATTAAATGAAATGGATTTGTCATTATCAGTACTGAGCCACTAATACCTTATATCAAGGTTTCTTTACAAAATTGGTTCCAATAAGCAATACAATCTTGCCATAGCTTAACGGCAAATCCGGCTAAGATACATCGGTACGCTAAATCCTGACTGAAACTGAAAAACGAGCGGATTATATTTTTCTGTACCCTAAACGTATTGCTCCAACGCTTGAAGTAGCTAGTAAGCTGCCCCATATCGGCTAGAACCCGTCATGTAAATGTGTATAATCGTTGTCAATAATTTTGCTTGTGTAGCCCAACCTATATAAGAAAACATGAGTAACCCAAGTTCCTATAAAAAAGCTATGAAAATGATTGAAGTGGACAACGCCGTGCGCTTTGACGTGCCGCTGCCGCCCAATCATGAGTTCTATACTGATTTTTCCGATGTCAGGGGGGATTTTGAAGACAGAATGATCTACAAAAACCTTAATGCAAATCCGAAAACCTTTATTTATAACCGTGAAGTTAACCGGGAAAATAAAGTGATTTTGTTTTTGGCAGGCATGCGCGGGTCGGGCAAAACCTCGGAGCTGGCGAAAATTGCCGATAAACTAAACCATCCTGACGGTTTTTTCTGTGTTACCTGCAATCTGGACGACGGCCTGGATTTAAACGACATGGAATACATGGATATTTTAATATTCCAGACCGAGCGTTTGTTCGAGCAACTAAATCAAGTTGCTATTGTACCCGATGCTGAAATTCTCAAATCCTTGCAATTGTGGTTCAGCGAGCGGGTTAAAGAAGTCAACAAAGTGATCAAGCAGGATGGAGGTTTAGAACTGGAAATCGGCGCTGAAACGCCCAGTATCCTGAGTTTTTTAAAAATTGCCGCCAAATTAAAAGCCAATCTCACCGGCAGCAAGGAAAACGCCGATAAAATCCGGGCCTCTTTCCGCAACAATTTCACCGACTTTGCCCAAATATTTAACGAATTTATCGAGCATGTCAACCTTAAGCTGCGCAAAGACAAGATAGCCCAGGAAATTTTATTCATAGTCGATGGTCTGGAAAAAACAGCAACCTTAGATATGCGCAAAAAAGTCATAATGGAAGAAAACAACCGGATTCGGCAAATTAAGGCTAACACCATTTTTACCTTACCGATTGAACTCATGCCGGAAGCTAATCGACTCAATACTTTCAGCAGAGTAGTTTCATTCCCATTCGTCAAAATTCGTGAACGCAATGGCAACCTTGTAGAGCAAGCCGTCAAACGATTTGAGGAATTTGTCTATAAACGTATAGACCCAAGCTTGTTTGACTCCCATTCAACCGTTACCAAAGCCGTGTTATATAGCGGTGGTTCCCCGCGTGAACTGTTGCGGATACTGGAATATGCCAATATGTATGCCGACGAAGACGCCGGCATTATCACCGAAAGCGATTTGAATAAAGGCATTAAAAAACTGGCGGCAGAAACCTCGCAATATGTTTCCAAAGACGATTTGACAAAATTAAAAGAGCTGAAAGATGCCAACAAAAACGGCATTCCCTTGCCTTTTGACGACGGCTGGCAGGATTTATTGGAAAAGCTCATCGTGCTGGAATACAACGACGGCAGTTATAAACGGGTAAATCCGGTGGTGGAAGAATCACCGTTGTATCAACAATATGTCGGATAATTACAGCGAAGAAATTCAGCCGCTATTTAAACTGTTAGCCAACGAAGCTTTCCGCTTTGTCATCGTCCGGCACCGCCATTTTTCGTTGGTTAAACGCTTAGAAGCTGATTTACAGATACGCTTTTCGGATCGTCCCGTCAAAATTGTCAATGCCGCAGATAAAAACTTTAGTTACCGGCAGCTTATCGATGCTTATTGTGCTCTGCAACGCGGCTTTTATTTTATCGAGAACTTCGAGGAGCTACTCAAGCAAGACCGCGATAGCCAAGTCCCGATCAGCGCGAACATGGCTGCCAATAACCAGCGCCGCAGAGACATCACTGTTGGTATGAACTTGCACCGAGATTACCTGGCCCGCTTCCCCATTGCCTTGTTCATATTCATCGCCGGTAGCGCTGGCGAAATGTACGCCAAAACCATCATGGAAAAAATGCCGGATTTATGGTCGTTCCGCTCGCTAATTATGGATTTGGCACTGCCGGAAGAAGCTACCTTAGCCTTACCCGACAGGTTTATTG
Source organism: Methylobacter sp. (assembly GCA_002928495.1). Classification (GTDB taxonomy): domain Bacteria; phylum Pseudomonadota; class Gammaproteobacteria; order Methylococcales; family Methylomonadaceae; genus WM-3-3. Next base: position 11,240 of record PERF01000082.1, read on the forward strand.
AAGCCAACTTGTTAAGCTTTGATCCTGCTACCATTATCGCCCCACCTGAAACTCTCAGCGAACTTAAACGCTTGCAACAAGCCTTAGCTGACACTCCACCGAACGAAAAAGCCTATTTGTTAACACTGTACCCGCAATTATTTAGATTACAGTTTGAATCAGGAAATTACCAAGACGCACTAACCACGCTGGAGACTTGGCATTCCCAGGCCGGTAACAATGACAAAACCCAAATTTTAATTGGTAAAGGTGATGTATATGAAACTTTTGGCGATTTAAATCAGGCATTAGACAATTTTATTGCGGCGCTAGCATTGTGCGAGCAAACCAACGACACAACCAACAAAGCAATATGTTTAGAGCGCATTGGCTCAATTTATACCGCGCAGGGCAACCTGGAGCAGGCCTTGGCGTATTTTGAAGAGGAAACGGCCTTATTCAAGTCCCTGTATGTGGTGTACCCCAGCAATGTGAGCTTCAAGCACGGCTTGGCGATTTCGTATGAAAAACTGGGCGCAACGCACACGGCGCAGGGCAACCTGGCGCAGGCCTTGGAGTTTTTTGAAGAGTTTTATCGTTTATCCCAAGAACTGTATGCGGCGTACCCCAGCAATGTGCGCTTCAAGAACGGCTTGGCGGTGTCGTATGAAAGACTGGGCGCAACGCACACGGCGCTGGGCAACCTGGCGCAGGCCTTGGAGTTTTTTGAAGAGGCTATGAAATTATCCCAAGAACTGTATGCGGCCTACCCCAGCAATGTGAGCTTCAAGCGCGGCTTGGCGATTTCCTATGAAAAACTGGGCGCAACGCACACGGCGCTGGGCAACCTGGCGCAGGCCTTGGGGTATTTTGAAGAGGA
>PERF01000083.1 GCA_002928495.1 Methylobacter sp.
GTTGGTTGAGAGAAGAAGTTATCCCTGCTTACGATGCGATAAAGGCTGATCCAAGCCGAGGAATTGAGGCCCAAAAGGTTTTCGATGACCTGCGTGCCCACCATGCCGCCAAGTTGAAAGATAATTCGTGAAACGTCTGCGGGTGGTGTTCACGCCGGAAGCCCGTAATGACTTGTTTGAAATTTATGATTGGATTGCCGCAAAAGCGAGCGCCCAAATTGCTATCTCTTACCTAGAACGAATTGAAACATATTGTTTAGGGTTTGAGTTCGCCTCGGAACGAGGACACCGGCGTGACGATATCAGTCTTGGCCTACGCATTGCCGGGTTCGAGCGACGAGTGACGATAGCATTTGCCGTGGATGATGATTGTGTCACGATTTTACGTTTATTCTATGGTGGGCAAAATTGGGAAGACAAGCTTGAATGAATACATGAAAAATTATTTATAAATACATTCAATAAGATATTGACATACACCTCCCGGAAGAGGGCGGCCGCAATCCTACGGTTAACTTCAAGGGCGAGAAACGCAGCTACCACACTCATGCCTCGACCACCGATCCCGATGTCCGGCGGTACAGAAAAAGCGAGGGCGACAAGTCTCAATTGGCTTTCATCGGTCACGCCTTGATGGAGAATCGTAACGGCCTTGTCGTCGAAGTTACTAAGGCCACTGGTACCGCAGCCTGTGAATGACGTTCCGGTAAAAAATCGCCGTTAACATAGCATGTTAGAACGCTGATGCACAGGGCATAAAGCCGCCCACTAGCGGTTTCAAGCGCGTATTTTCTGTTTTTGATTTTGGCTTTTACGGTAAAATGCAATTTTATTCCTGGCGATTTTTGCCCAAGTTTAGTACTGTTTTTTGTCTTGCCAAACCTTGTTCGTTGACGGTTTTAACTGCCATCAAAACTCATTCGCCTAAATCCTGCCACCTGCCCCGTTCATTGGTCTTCTAAGCTATTTTCTAGCTTTAGCAATTAACTTTTTGATAAGAAATAACATTTGTTTTTCGGCTTTTTGCCGGTGCCGTTACCTTTGGCTGGTTGTGCTAAGTCATTGTCAAAAAAGCAAGAATTTCGTTGAAATCAACTTGACTCCAAGCCATTTGAAATTTATATTGAGACAAAGTGGATTAAAAGTGGTTTAAAAGGGAAAATTTTGGAGCGATAGGGGAAAATTTTGTTTCGAGGCACCAGTTCTCTCAATCTTGACGATAAAGGCAGGCTGACCATTCCAACCAAGTACCGGGCGGAGTTGCAGGAGAGCTGTGATCGTCAAATGGTGGTGACCGTGGGCTTGAACGAGCGCGCAGTCAGAGAGCAAGGGTGTTTGTGGTTGTACCCGCTGCCGGAATGGGAAAAAGTTGAGCAAACCGTCAGCAAGCTCCCCAATTTCAATAAAGCTGCGGAAAATCTGCGCCGTTATTTTATCGGTTCGGCTACCGAATGCGATATGGACGCCCAGGGCCGCTTGCTGTTGCCGGAGAAGCTTAGAAAACTGGCCAATATGGACAAGAAAATCGTGTTGGTGGGCCAGCTTGCCCGATTTGAAATCTGGCAGGAAGAAACCTGGGATGCCAAAGAAAACGAATGGTGCAAACCGAGAGCGCGGACGATTTGCGGGAATTAGGCGATTTGAATTTTTAGCGGGGGCGTTGTGGCGCACTTGCCGGTCATGCTGGCTGAAGCCCTGGATCAGTTGGCGCTTAAAGCGGATGGCGTGTATGTCGATTGCACCTTCGGGCGCGGCGGACACAGTCAGGCCATGTTAACCAAACTAGGCCGCCAGGGCCGGTTGCTGGCGCTGGACAGGGATATTGAAGCCATTCAATCTCCCGTTGCCCAGAGCCTGGCCGGGGATCAACGATTGTGCTTGCTGCACAGCCGTTTTTCCGCACTGGCCGAGGTGGCGGAAAGCCGGGGCTTAAGCGGCGGCATAGACGGCATTCTGATGGATTTGGGGGTGTCGTCGCCGCAATTGGACAATGCCGGACGGGGCTTTAGTTTTTTACGCGACGGGCCTTTGGACATGCGCATGGATTGCTCGCAAGGGCTTACCGCCGCGCAATGGCTGGCGGAAGTGCCGGAGCAAGAGCTGGTTAAGGTGTTGTTCGATTACGGCGAGGAACGTTTCGCCAAGCGCATCGCCAAGGCTATCGTAACAGCCAGAGCGCAAGGCGCCATCGTTTCCACCCGGCAACTGGCGCAATTGGCGGAGGCGGCCACGCCGGTCAAGGACAAACACAAACACCCGGCCACACGCACGTTTCAGGCCATCAGGATAGCAGTCAATCAGGAGCTGGACGAAATCGCCAAGGCGCTGGAGCAGGCGGCAGAGGTGCTCAAGCCGGGCGGGCGGCTGGTGGTAATCAGTTTTCACTCGCTGGAAGACCGGCTGGTTAAGCGCTTTATCCGCGGCGAGTCGGGTTATAAATACGATCCCGGCCGGTTGCCGGTCAAGGAAAGCGAAATTGCCAAAGGCCGGTTATGCAAAATAGGTAAGGCGGTCAAGGCCGGGCCGGAAGAAGTGGCGGTCAATCCACGTTCGCGTAGCGCCGTCATGCGGGTGGCGGAGAGGGTTTAAAGTGACATCAAGCCAAGTGGTGGGGATGGGGGTTTTACTGGGCGTGTTGCTGGCGTCGGCTTTGGGCGTGGTGTACACCAAATATAAATCCCGGCAGATTTTTAACGAGATCCAGAAGCAGGAGATGGTGCTGGATCATTACGAAGTGGAATGGGGGCAGCTGCAATTGGAGCTGACTACCTTGGCGGAACATAACCGGGTTGAGTTGGTGGCGCGGGAAAAGCTCAAGCTGGTGATGCCCATCCGTGACAAAATAATTTATTTAAAACCTTGAAATGAAAGACTTTCCTTATAAAAAAACGCAGCTAAAACATGAGCATTTCAGCGGACGCAAGAAGTTCGTGTTCGTGTTTATGGGCGTGTGCGGGGCGGCTTTGCTGTACCGGGCATTCGACCTGCAAGTGCTGAACAAGGAATTTCTGATTGAGCAAGCCGATAAAAAACATATTGAAGTCATGCAGATTCCGGCTTACCGGGGCGTGATCAAAGACCGCAACGGCGAGCCTTTGGCCATCAGCACACCGGTGCAGTCGATCATCTTGAATGCCAAGTTGCATAAGGATGATCAGGACAAGCTGCGCGATAAAATGACGCGGCAGAAAAAATCCGAAGCCGAAATTGCCGAAACCTTGGCCAAATACCGGGCCGAGGATGCGCAAAAAGTTGCGCGCATGGAAAAACTGCTGGATTTGCCGCCCGGTAAGGTGCAAAAGCAGTTCGACGAGAAACCCGACGATCAGTTCGAATACGCCGCGCGCATGATCGAGCCCAGTTTGGCCGAGCAAGTCGCCGAGCTTAAGATTGCCGGGGTGGATTTTGAGCGCGAGTTCAAGCGTTTTTATCCCTCCGGTGAAATCTCCGCGCATTTGGTGGGTTTTACCAATTCTAGCGATAAAGGCCAGGCCGGTCTTGAATTGCAGTACGAAAGTGTATTAACAGGGATTCCGGGCGCCAAGCGTGTGATCCGCGACGGCAAAGGCCATATCATCGACGACGTGGAAAGCATCAAAGAACCGGTTCCGGGCAAGGATTTAACCTTAAGCATAGACCAGCGCATTCAATATTTGGCTTACCGCGAGCTGCAACTGGCGGTCGATGCCAATAAAGCCAAATCCGGCACTCTGGTGGCCTTGGATGCTGAAACCGAAGTGCTGGCCATGGTCAACCAGCCTTCGGTCAATCCCAATACCCGCAAGAATTTAGAAGACGATTTTTACCGCAACCGGGCCATTACCGATGTGTTCGAGCCGGGTTCCACGGTTAAGCCGTTTGTGGTCGCGGCGGCTTTGGACGGCAAATACATCAAGCCGGACGATATTTTTCAAACCCACGGGGTTTTGCAAGTCGGCCGCCATAGCGTGAAAGACGTGCACAATTACGGAACTTTGGATTTGACCGGGGTGATCCGTAAATCCAGCAACGTGGCGGTCAGCATGATGGGTTTAAAAATGCCGCCGCCGTATTTTTGGGGGGTATACCACCGCTTAGGGTTCGGTGTGCTGCCCAATGCCGGCTTCCCGCGCGAAGCCGGCGGCAATTTATTGGATTACCGCCGCTGGCATCCGTTTGAGCAGGCGACGTTGTCGTTCGGCTATGCGCTGGACGTATCAGCTTTGCAATTGGCCAGATCGTACACGGCACTGGCCGATAACGGCGTGTTGCATTCGGTCAGTTTACTGAAACGCGAGCAGGATGACGACGCCAAGCGCGTGTTCACCAGCAAAACCGCCAAGCGCGTGCGCGAAATGATGGAAACCGTGGTCAGCAAAGAAGGCACGGCTTATGAAGCCCGGGTGGACGGTTACCGTGTGGCCGGTAAAACCGGAACCGTGAAAAAGTCCGGCGGCCGCGGCGGGTATTCAGAGCATACATATTTTTCAGTGTTCGCCGGCATGGCGCCGGCCAGCAATCCTAAGTTAATCATCGTCGTCATGATAGATGAGCCATCCGCCGGGCAATATTACGGCGGTTTGGTGTCCGCGCCGGTGTTCTCCAAAGTCATGTCGGGCGCGCTACGGGTTTTGGGTGTGGCCCCCGATCAGGAAGACACTATGCCGGTTTTGTTAACCTCGGCTAACCCGCTACCCCATGAAGCTGAGTGAGTTGCTTGCGGGCCTGGCCCGCGTTGAAGTCGATCCGGACGTCACCGGGTTGGCGCTGGACAGCCGTAAGCTGGCGGCAGGCAACGTGTTCCTGGCAGTCAACGGCCACCGCGAACATGCGTTGGTGTATGCCGGCCAAGTTGCCGCGCAAGGCGCTTGTGCGATAGTGTACGACCCCGCCGGGCAAGGGCGGCAGCTGGCTGCTAAAATCCGGAATATTCCGGTGATTGGGGTGGCCGGCTTGGCGGAGAAACTGGGCTTTATTGCCGCCCGGTATTACGGCGATCCCAGCCGCACAATCCCGGTCATCGGCATTACCGGAACCAACGGTAAAACCTCTTGCAGCCAGTTTTTGGCGCAGGCTCTGGGCAATTGCGGCCTTATCGGCACGCTGGGCTGGGGCGACTGGGGCAATCTTAACGAAACCGCCAATACCACGCCGGATGCGGTATCGCTGCAGGCGATAGTGGCCGGCATGGCAGCGCAAGGTAAACAAGCGGTGGCCATGGAAGTGTCTTCGCACAGTTTGGTGCAAGGCCGGGTGAACGGTTTGCAGTTTAAAGGCGCGGTGTTTACCAATTTAAGCCGCGACCATCTGGATTACCACGAAACCATGCACGATTATCTGGATGCCAAATGCCGGTTGTTTCAAATGCCGGGACTGGCGTTCGCGGTAGTCAATCTGGATAACGAGTACAGCGACGGTATTCTCAGCGTTATTGCCCAAACCGTGGCGGTCTGGGGCGTGACCACCAGTGGCAAGGACTTAGGCGGTAAAGGCCGACTATTGGCTGCTGATGCCATCCAGCATAATCCTGACGGCATCAGTTTTGCGGTGTCGCTGGACGGCGGCGAGAGCCGGTCGTTGAGCCTGCCGGTTTACGGCGATTTTAATATCGAAAATGTGTTGCTGGTGTTGTCCGTGCTGTTGGCCACCGGGATCGCGTTGGCCGAGGCTGTGCAGCGCCTGCAAGCGATTTCCCCGGTTGTGGGGCGCATGCAACGCATAGTAAACGATAAAGATTTGTTGATTTTTGTCGATTACGCGCATAGCCCCGATGCCTTGGAAAAAGTCTTGCTGAGCGCCCGTAAACACTGCCGGCGCGAGCTTTGGGCGGTATTCGGCTGCGGCGGCAATCGCGATGCCGGCAAGCGCCCGCAAATGGGCGCGGTAGCCGAACAATTGGCCGACCGCATCGTGATTACCGACGACAATCCGCGTTATGAAAACGCCGAGATAATAGCCGGTGCAATTTTATCCGGTTGCCGCTCGAAAAAAGCTCAAATTATTCACAATCGCGGCGTAGCCATTCAACAAGCCATACAGGCAGCCAAGCCCGGCGATTGTTTGGTCATTGCCGGTAAAGGCCACGAGCAATACCAGGAAATCAACGGTGAAAAATTGCCGTTTAGTGATGTGGCGGCCGTTCAACAGGCGTTAACCATGGAGGCGGCGTGATGGCAATGCGGCTTAATGAAATCGCGATGGCAGTAAACGGACGCTTATCCGGCGAGGATTTAACCGTGTCTTCGGTCGGCATAGACACGCGCACGCTAAAACCGGGCGATTTATACATTGCCATTAAAGGCCATAATTTCGACGGCAATGAATTTGTCGATGCGGCCCGGCAAGCCGGTGCGGTGGCGGCTATCGTCAACCAAGACGTAACTGCCGAGTTGCCGCTGATTCAGGTGCCGGACACGCGGCTGGCGTTGGGCAGGCTGGCTTCAGTCTGGCGGCGGCAAGCCGGGGCAAAAGCGGTAGGCATGACGGGCAGCAACGGCAAAACTACGGTCAAGGAAATGGTGGCGGCGATTTTAGCGGGTGAAGGCCCGGTGCTAGCAACCAAAGGTAATCTCAATAACGATATCGGCGTGCCGCTGACTTTACTCGGTCTTACCGAGCAACACCGGTTTGCCGTGATCGAGATGGGCGCCAACCATCCCGGAGAAATCGCTTATACCAGTGCTTTGGCACAAGCCGATGTGGTCATTATCACCAATGTCGGGCCGGCTCATATTGAAGGTTTCGGCAGTGTAGACGGGGTAGCCAAAGCCAAAGGTGAAATTCTGGAAACTTTAAAAGCCGGCGGGTGTGCTGTGCTCAACCGGGACGATGCTTATTTTGATTATTGGCACGGGTTGGTTGCCGGCAAAGCGTTGATGAGCTTCGGCCTGAATGAGCAAGCCGATGTCACCGCCGCCAATATCCGCATGGGCATCAATGCCGGGCAAAATCCGGCTGCACCGGAATTTACTACCGGTTTTGAATTGGTTACGCCTAAAGGCAATATCGAAATTAACTTGAAACTGGCCGGGCGGCATAACGTGATCAATGCCTTGGCCGCCGCCGCCGCCGCGCTGGCGCTAGGCTTGAGTTTAGCCAAGGTTAAGCAGGGCTTGGAATCGCTGCTGCCGGTGACCGGGCGCTTGCAGCTGTTGACCGGACGCCAGGGTAATCTGGTGATTGACGATACCTATAACGCTAATTCGGCATCGCTGAAAGCGGCACTGGATGTGCTGGCGCAATGCCCGAACGAGCATTGGCTGGCCTTGGGAGCTTTTGGAGAATTGGGTCCTGAAAGCGGGGAAATTCACCAACAGTTAGGCACCATGGCCCGTGCTGCCGGGGTTACGCGTTTATTCGCGGTCGGCGCGGACGCCCGCCACACCGTAGCCGGTTTCGGCGCCGGTGGAAGCTTTTTTTCCGATCAGCAAGCGCTGATCACGGCCTTACAACAAGAACTAGAAACCCGGCCCGTGCCGCGCCCGACTGTGCTAATTAAAGGCTCGCGCGCGCAACGCATGGAAAATGTGGCGGCCGGATTGGTCGAAAATTTCAGGATGTAGCGATGTTACTGTACTTGGCAAACTTTTTGATGACCTTCGACGCCAGTTTCCGGGTGTTTCATTACCTGACCTTTCGCGCCATTCTGGGCGCGCTGACGGCGTTGGCTATCTCATTTATCATCGGCCCGACCATGATCAGAAAATTGACCGTGAATAAAATCGGCCAAAGCGTGCGTGAACTGGGCCCGCAATCGCATTACGAAAAATCCGGCACGCCAACCATGGGCGGCACTTTGATCCTGGTCGCCATCGCCTTCAGCACGTTGCTGTGGGCGGACTTGGAAAACCGTTACATTTGGGTGGTGTTGCTGGTGACCTTGGGTAACGGCATTATCGGCTTCATCGACGATTACCGTAAGGTGATCCACCGTAACAGCAAAGGTTTGTCGGCCAAGGAAAAATATATCTGGCAATCGGTCATCGGCTTTAGCGCGGCGATTTTTCTGTATAAAACTGCGGTATTACCGGCCGAAACCCAGTTTATCGTGCCTTTTTTCAAAACTGTGATGATCAACATGGGCTGGGCTTATGTGGTCATGGCGTATTTCGTCATTGTCGGTACCAGTAACGCGGTCAATCTGACCGACGGTCTGGACGGCCTGGCGATCATGCCTACGGTCATGGTGGCGGCGGCGTTGGGGGTATTTGCCTATTTGTCCGGGCACGTGGCGTTTTCCGACTATCTGGCGATTCCGTATTTACCCAACGCCGGCGAGTTGATGGTGTTTTGCGCCGCCTTGGTGGGGGCCGGCTTGGGGTTTTTGTGGTTTAACGCCTATCCCGCCATGGTGTTCATGGGCGACGTGGGTGCGTTGGCGTTAGGCGCGGCCCTGGGCGCAATTGCGGTGTTGGTGCGGCAGGAGCTGGTGTTGCTGATTATGGGCGGTGTGTTTGTGATGGAAACCGTTTCCGTCATCATTCAAGTGGCGTCGTTCAAAATCACCGGTAAGCGGGTGTTCAAGATGGCGCCTATCCACCACCATTTTGAGCTTAAAGGCTGGCCGGAGCCGCGCGTGATAGTTCGCTTTTGGATTATCACGGTGATATTGGTGTTGATCGGCTTGTCCACCCTGAAGCTGAGGTAAGCATGAATGCTACCGCTGTCGTCGACAATTTAAAGCAACATTTCGGTTTGGATCCGGCCACCTCGAAAGTTCTGGTGGTGGGTTTGGGTATCACCGGCCTTTCGGTGGCTTACTTTTTCCAAACCCTGGAGATACGCTTTGCGATCACCGACAGCCGCGAAAAACCGCCGTTGATGACGGAATTCCTGCAGCAATTCCCCGATGCCGCGCTGTTTGCGGGCGGCTTTGACGACAGCGCTTTTAGCGTGGCCACGCATCTGGTTATCAGTCCGGGGGTGGCGCTGAATGAAAAAGCCATCGTCAAGGCCTTGGCCGGCGGTGCCAAGCTTATCAGCGATATCGATTTATTTGCTTGTGCGGTTGATGCGCCGGTGCTGGCCATAACCGGTTCCAACGGCAAAAGCACAGTCACCACCATGGTCGGCAAAATGGCACAGGCCGCAGGTAAAAAAGTGGCGATGGGCGGAAACCTGGGCACGCCGGCTTTAAATTTATTGCAGGAAGGTGCGGAATTGTATGTGCTGGAGCTGTCCAGCTTTCAGTTGGAACGCACTTCCGTATTTAAAGCGTTGGCGGCGACTGTGCTTAATTTGAGTCCCGACCACATGGACCGCCATCCGGATATGGACGCTTATGCGCGCGAGAAAGCCCGGATTTTCCAAGGTGGCGGGGTAATGGTGCTGAATGCCGACGATCCCAGGGTGGTTGCCATGCGCGATCCGGCCCGAACCACGCTGACTTTTTCCATCAAGTGCCCTGCGGATTTTCACGTGAAGCGGTTAAACGGCGGGGAATATTTGATGCAAGGTGACAATGCTTTGATGCCGCTGGCCGAACTGCCTTTGGAGGGCCGCCATAATGTTGCCAATGCGCTTGCGGCCTTGGCGCTAGGCTTTGCTGCCGGGTTGGAGGCAAGCGCGATGTGCAAAGCCTTAAAACGCTTTAAGGGATTGGCTCACCGCATGCAGAAAGTGGCGGAAACCAAAGGCATTACTTGGATTAACGATTCCAAAGCCACCAATATCGGCGCTTGCGTTGCCGCCTTGCAAGGTTATGACAATAAAGTGATTTTGATAGCCGGCGGCGATGCCAAAGGTGCCGATATGCACGAGCTGGTGCCGGCCGTGATAGCCAAGGCCAAACATGTGATTTTGATGGGTAAAGACGCTAGTTCGATTGCCGAAGCGTTGGCCGAACAAGTATCGGTGGAATTTGCCGGCGATATGGCCGACGCTGTGCAAAAGGCCGCCAAAATTGCCCGGCCGGGCGATAACGTGTTGTTGTCGCCGGCTTGTGCCAGTCTTGACCAATATCGGAATTACCAGGAGCGCGGCGATAAATTTACCAAAGCCGTGCTGGAGTTGGCGTTATGAGCAGTGTTGTTGAAAATCCGATACGCATCGTAAAAAACAAAGCGTTTCCTATCGATCCGTTGCTGTTGTTCGCCTGTGTCGGCTTGTTGTTGATGGGGTTTGTGATGATGGCGTCCTCATCCCTGCATTTGGGTGTGAAGCTGGCTGAAAAGCAATGGTTTTTTTACCCTTTGCGGCAAATGCTACACATCGGCCTGGGCACGGTGCTGGGTGCGGGCGTGTGTAAGCTGCCGATAAAGTTTTGGGAAAAATGGGGTGTGCCCTTATTTATCGGCGGGCTGTTGTTATTGGTTGTCGTACTGATTCCGGGGCTGGGAGTTAAAGTCAACGGCAGCGTGCGCTGGCTGGCTGTCGCCGGGGTGCGTATCCAGGTATCGGAAGTCGTTAAATTTCTTACCGTGGTGTACATGGCGGGTTATATCAACCGGCATCAGAAAGCGTTACGCGAATCCGCGTTCGGTATATTCAAGCCGTTGGTTTTGTTTGCCGTGGCAAGCCTATTGTTGTTGCTGGAACCGGATTTCGGTTCCGCCGTGGTGATTATGTGTATTGTCATGGGCATATTATTTCTGGCCGGGGCCAGACTGTCGCAGTTTATTATTTTGCTGGTACTGTTAACCGTGGCCGCCGTGATTTTAGTGTATTTGTCGCAATACCGTAGTGCACGGGTAACCAGTTTTTTAAACCCGTGGGGCGATCCGCAACGCACCGGTTTTCAGCTGATTCAAGCGTTGATTTCCCTGGGCAGCGGCGAATGGTTCGGGGTAGGCCTGGGCAACGGCGTGCAAAAGCTGTTTTATCTGCCTGAAGCGCATACCGATTTTTTGTTTTCGGTCATAGGCGAAGAACTAGGCTTCTTCGGAATAACTGCGGTGATTGCCTTGTTTGCCTTGTTTGTCTGGCGCGCGTTTGTGATTGCCATGGAAGCTGAGCGTGTGGGCCAGCGGTTTTCCGCCTTCACCGCTTACGGGCTGGCCATTTGGTTCGGTTTTCAAGCGTTTGTGCACATGGGCGTCAACATGGGCATGTTGCCAACCAAAGGCTTGACCTTGCCGTTGATGAGTTATGGCGGCGGCAGCATGATGGTGATGTGTTGTGCCGTGGCTTTACTATTCCGGGTGAATTACGAACTTCACGAGCAAAAAGCCGGTAACCCGAAAATCAAAGGAAGGACGCAATGGTCAAGCGCATTGTGATTATGTCCGGCGGCACCGGCGGCCATGTGTTTCCGGCGCTGGCAGTGGCGCAATTGCTGGCCGCGCAAGGTTGGCAAGTCAGTTGGCTGGGCACCCAAAAAGGCTTGGAAAGCCGTGTGGTTCCGGAACACGGCATCGCCATCGACTGGCTGCCGGTAGCCGGTATCCGCGGTAAAGGCGGGCTGGAAAAAATCCTGGCCTTGGGTTTGTTGCTAAAAGCTTTCTGGCAGGCGGGGGTCGTACTGCACAAGCGTAAACCCGATGTGGTTTTGGGTATGGGCGGATTTGTGGCCGGCCCCGGCGGCGTGATGGCCAAGCTCCTGGGAATTCCGTTGGTGATTCACGAGCAAAACCGAGTTCCCGGCACCACCAATCGTTTGCTGGCGCGGGTGGCCAATCGGGTTTTGGAAGCTTTTCCCGGCAGTTTTAAAGCCGAAGTCAACGCGCAATGCACCGGCAATCCGTTGAGGCAGCAATTTCTCGGCAAGCTGGAGGCTAAACCGGATAAAACCGGCGGCGAAGTTCACATTCTGGTGGTCGGCGGCAGCCAGGGCGCGCAAGTGCTGAATGAAAGAGTGCCCGAGGCGTTGGCGGCATTGGCGGAGGTGAAAATCCGGCATCAAACCGGCACGGCAATGCAGGCACAGGTGCAGGAACATTATGAGAGTTTGGGGGTAACTGCCAAGGTTACCGCCTTTATTGAAGATATGGCCGAAGCCTATCAGTGGGCCGATTTGGTGGTTTGCCGGGCAGGCGCCATGACCGTGAG
>PERF01000084.1 GCA_002928495.1 Methylobacter sp.
CCAGGTTGCCGTCTCGTCAATAAAATTTGCCGAGGCTTATCAGCAATTTGTTAGTTGCCGTAATACCATGGCGGTAAAAGTGAGTGAGCAGGCCGGCGCTACCGTTGCCCGCTTACAAAAAGTCCACGCGAAAACCAAAGCAGCCGCTAACAATACCAAAAAGCCTAACCGCCAGATCGCGCAGGATGCTGACCGTGAAAAGCCTAGGGCTGCTAAAAATTCAGGATAATTAACGGAAAAGCAAAGAAAATGGAAGCAGGTGGTCTTGAAAAAATGGGCGGAACTTTATGCTCCGCCCGAAAAAGACCACCTTAACTATTATTGAGGAAATGTTCTCACATGGTAAAAAAACGCCAACTACCACGCGTTTTTGCCGAAAACAAATCAGATCCCATTTCTGATCCGCCTTGGCAAGGCCTTTATTCATGCGGGAACGGTCACATAATACAAGGCATTCACAAAAATGCAATAATTTTTAACAAAAAAGTTTGGCTGTATAAAAACTATACAGACAACTAAGAATTTAGACTAGCCGGATAACTCTGATAAGTTGTTCTTAAGTTATCCAGAATTTCCTTGAAATGACCGTAATTTTGAATTCTAACCACGCTTAGCTCATCCAAGATCGGCTGGTATTGGTGGGCGCATTTACCGCCGGCCAGCAAAGCGGTTTCCGGTCCCAGCAGTTTTTTTAAGCGGCGGATTTCTCTAGGCACCACAGAATCATCATGGTCACAACTAATGCCCAAAGCCACGGCTTTCGATCCGGTGTATTTGACGGCGGCGGCGATTTCTTCCGCCGGCAGATTCGCACCCAGGTATGTTACATGCCAGCCCTTAAATTCGGCAATAATTGAGGCCATCAAGGCGCCAAGCTCATGTAATTGACTGATGGGTGTGCTGATGACAATGCGCGGCGCATTGTCCGGTGGGGGATTATTTGTTCTTAGGATATAAGCCATGGAACGGATTAATGCCGTTGTCATGTGTTCATGTGCCGGCCGCAATAAACCCGCCTGCCAACTGCTGCCGATTTTACTGAGCAGCGGTTCCAAGAGATTTTCTATGAAAAACTGGGGTTCCAGTTCGACGATGGCATTTTCAAAATGGCGTTCGAGTTTTTTGGCATCAAACGCTAAGACCGCTTCATAACATTTTTCGATATAGTCTTCCGTCAAAAAGCGTTTATCGGAAAAGGATTGGGCCGTCGGTACGCTTTCGCCGGGAATTACGTTCTCTTGCTTGAGCAGGTTACGCAGTTCGTCTAAAGACAGTTTGGCGATTTGACTTATGCTGTGGCCGTGTGAAGTAGCCTGGTTTAACAATTTCAGCCGGGCAATGTCCATATCGCTGTATACACGCTGCCCGCCGTCAGAACGGGCCGGGGTTACTGCCTGATAGCGCCGTTCCCAGGCGCGGATCAAATCGGTTTTAATGCCCGAACGCTTTGAAACCGTGCTGATTAAATATTGTGCTGAACTTTCCGGTTGTTCTGCCATAGCTTAATCACTGAAAATAATGTTGATGAAGTATACCATGAAAGTTGGACAAACTATTGACAACACTACATTTGTCCATGAATTTAATTGTTAACCGCTGATAGCTTAATGAATTGACGAGGCTTAAGATTTTCATAGTTGGTTACTCAGGCACAATTCTTCCGGGTAAGGTGATAAGTAGTAAGAATTCTCTATGTAAGGATCAGGCGCTTTACGGAAATGATGTTTAAGCAAGGTAATCGGCACGATCAACGGAACTTCGGCATTGCGGTAACGCTCGATCAGATTACTCAATTCAGCTTTGTCGTCACTGTCGAGTTGTTTTTTTAAATAGCCTTGGATATGTTGCAAAACGTTGACATGCTGGTTGCGGCTGGCCACTTTCTTTAATAATTGCATGAGTTTTAGGATGTATTCCTGCGCGTTTTCCAGCAGGTTGGTTTTATTGGCATCGGCTGCCAAGTGGCCCAGTTCCAGGTAATCGCCGCGGCTCATGATGATCAGTTTATGGCGGGCGTGAAAGGTGGTCAGCTTCTGCACGCTAAGCCCTTCGGCAAGCAGTTGTTGCCAGCGGTGGTAGACGTATACGCGCTGAATGAAGTTTTCTCGCAGGTTCGGGTCGCCCAGGCGACCTTCCTCCTCGACCGGTAGCAGCGGATTGTTTTGCATTAAGGTTTTAGTGTAAATTCCAACGCCGTCACGGCTAGGTTGGCGGTCGATGCCGTCGGCGTAGACTTTTACGCGTTCCATGCCGCAGCTTGGAGAGTCTTTTTTGACGATATAACCATTCAACGGCGCCAATTTTTCAACCAGCTGTTCAGCGTATTTCTGTAATCGGTCGGTTACGTCGAGTTCGGGATTTTTAACGCCAACACAACGAATTTGACCGTTTTTATCAACCAGATGCAAGGTTGGCCTGGGAGTTCCCAAGCCGATGTCCACCTCCGGGCAAAACGGGATCAATTCAAAAAATTCGGCCAAGGTGCCGGTAATATATGAATTGTGCTTATGTCCGCCGTCAAAGCGGACTTTTAAGCCAAGCAGGCAGCTGCTGATGCCGATGGGAATTTTTTTCATAGTGTTATATTTGGTCTAAGATAGCTTGATTTTACCCGCTCATCCGGATTTGCCAACTACCGGCATCAGCGATAAAACAGCTTGCGATAAGCGGAAGCCAATGCGGGGGGACCAGTTGTGAGTATTCAAATCTTGTTGTGCGGAGTGTTGTTGATGACAATCTTAAGTGGAGAAAGCCAAGCTGGCGATAATCCGGGCTTGTTGCCTACGTGCCCGGATACGCCCAATTGTGTCAGCAGCCAAGCACCGGATTCAAGCCATTTTGTAGCGCCTTTTCGACTCAAAGTGCCATCTTCACAAGGCTGGGAGAGTTTCATGCGGATTCTGGCCAGCCAGCCTGGAACCAAAATCTCCCGATTCTCGGCTAATGCTTTGCACGCTGAAGCGGTCAGCCGGGTTTTCCGTTTTGTTGATGACATCGATGCTGTTTTAGATGAAGCCGCCGGTGTAATTCACATACGTTCGGCATCCAGGCTGGGTTATAGCGATTTTGGCGTTAACCGTAAACGGGTAGAACAGCTGCGGCTGCAATTGCAACAACAGCATATCATTGTTTAAGATCAAGCGTTTAGTTAACACATACCTAAGCTTATGACGGCACCGGCAAATCCAGATCCTTATACGGAAGTTTTAAAGCGCTTGCTGAAAGATATTCAGGAGCTTAAAGATAGCGTGGAAACTCAGGCCAACCTGCGTTTGCAAAAATATAAAACGCAATACCGTTCGGCGGCGTTTACCAAAAGCGCGCGTAATCTTGCGCATTATCTGGCATTGCGGCAATTTGACCTGAGAAACCTGCAGGAGCGTTTGGCTCAGGCCGGCTTGTCGTCACTGGGACGGGCCGAGGCATCGGTGATGTCCACATTAGACGCCTTAACCGACATTCTGCAGCGCGCAACCGACAGCGATTATTGCTGCGGCGACAAAAGCCCTAGCGAGTATGGTTTTCATCGCGGCCAGCAATTACTGGAACAGCATACCATTGAGCTATTCGGGCCTTTCCACCCGAACTCCAAAGTCCACATCATGGTGACTTTGCCGACCGAAGCAGCTTGGGATTACACCTTGGTGTCGGCTTTGCTGGCAAAAGGAATGACTTGCGCACGTATCAATTGCGCACATGATGATGCGGGTATCTGGCAAGGCATGATTGCCAACATCCGGCGGGCGGAAATTGAAACCGGCCAATCATGCCGGATTTTGATGGATTTGGCCGGGCATAAAATCCGCACGGCAGAGGTGGAGCTGGAAC
The DNA here is from genome assembly GCA_002928495.1 of Methylobacter sp. Classification (GTDB taxonomy): domain Bacteria; phylum Pseudomonadota; class Gammaproteobacteria; order Methylococcales; family Methylomonadaceae; genus WM-3-3. Next base: position 3,829 of record PERF01000084.1, read on the forward strand.
CCCCGGTCCGGCATATTAAAACCCGTAAAGATCCATTCGGCGCAATGGTGAGTCCGGGTTATTTGATGATTGTCAAATCCGGCAGCGAAACTCAGGCTAATAACGGTAATTATGGCGCACCGTTCAGTTTGGCCGTGCCGGAAAAAATTTTTGAGCTGTTGACTTTAGGCAGTGTGCTGGCAGTGATTGATGCCCGCCACAAGCAGCGCTATTTTAGCGTTGAGCGGGCGATTTCCGACTGTCAGTGGCTGGCCTCCTGCAAACTCGGTTGTTATTTGCAACCTGGTGCGGAAATATCGGTTTACAAGTCGGTGCCCGCCGAAGGTGACAAACCCCTGGCGAGTTTTACGGTGCCTGAGTTTCCCGGATCGGAAAAACGTATTCGGCTTTTTAAGAATGAGGTTTTGCAGTTGACGGAAAACACCATTCCCGGTGCTCCGGCTCAAGTCGATGAAACAGGGTGCATGACAAAACCCGCGCATATCGGTTGTACCTTATCTTCCTTTATTGACAAGTTAAAGCCCGGACACCCGGTGTGGATAGATGATGGCAAGCTAGGCGCCGTAGTCGAGCGCGTCGATGCCGATGGTGCGTTACTACGGGTGACTCATGCCCGCGCCGAGGGCGTTACCATTCAAAGCGACAAGGGCATTAATTTTCCCGAGACACCGCTGGATTTACCGCCGTTAAGCGAAAAAGACCTGGCGGATTTAAACTTTGCTTGCGTCCATGCCGACATGGTCGGCTTTTCCTTTGTGGAAACCCTGGCCGATATGGATTACTTGATTGAAGAACTAGCCAAACGCAATGCCACCGATTTACCGATTGTCGCTAAGATTGAGACCAACACTGCGGTTAAAAATCTGCCCGATATAATTTTAGGTACCATCGGCCGCCATAGCCTGGGAATTATGATTGCCCGTGGGGACTTGGCTGTGGAACTGGGCAGTGCAAGGCTGGCCGAGATACAGGAAGAGCTGCTGTGGTTGTGCGAAGCCGGGCATGTGCCGGTCATTTGGGCGACCCAGGTGTTGGAATCGATTGCCAAAAAAGGGGTGCGCTCAAGGCCCGAATTTACCGATGCGGCCATGGCGGTGCGCGCCGAATGCGTTATGCTCAACAAAGGCCCGTATATTTTGGAGGCCATAGAAGCCTTGATTAATGTGATGATGCGCATGCAGGAGCATCAACGCAAGAAATTTCCCCGCTTACGGGCCCTGCATTGGTAGCGAAAGCAAGGTCACTTAACGTCTAACTATAAAAATCAATCGGTTACCGATTACACAGGAGCGATTCATGAAATCAGGTCAAACTAAAATAAAGATGTTGGCAATGGTGTTAACAAGCAGTGTTTTGCTGTCTGCTTGCGGCCGGAGCGAGCAGCCCAAACCCGTCGTAAAGCCAGTCAAGCAATTTACCCAAACAACGGTGGTACAGGGGTTGGTTATTGTTAAGGGTCATCCGGTTAGCACCGGCCTGGTGATGGCTACGGACGAAGGCGGCAAGCTATTGGCGGAAATGTCATTGCAGGCAGGTAATCATTACCGGTTGGAAATTCCCGCGCAAACCAAAACCCCGGTAATCCTGCGTTACACTCCTGAAGCCGACAGCCCTTCCGCCGACCAGTTGATTGCGGTGGTAGTGGAACCCAGCGTTACCCAATATGACATCAGCGCGTTGTCTACGGCGATTGCGGGAAAAGCGCAAGCACTCGGCGGATATACCCGGTCAAACATGGTGTTGGCGGCGGAAAGCATGGTGAATGTGCCGGATGCCAATAAAACCAGTGCCGGTTTTCGCGGGGATCCAACCAAACAATACGGCGGCTGGCATTAGCCTTTGAAAGCCTTCGCACCGTGGTGCGAAGGCTGAAGATGAAAACTGTTTATCTTTGGTTTTGTAAAGCGGCAATGCGCTCTTCCAATGGCGGGTGGCTCATGAACAATTTTTGCACGCCGCCGCCGTTAATGCCGAAAGCCGCCAATTGGCCCGGCAGTTCCGGGGCTTCGTGGCTGCGTTGCAGCGCGCGCAAGGCATCGATCATTTTTTGGCGTCCTGCCAGATTGGCTCCGCCGGCATCGGCTCTAAACTCACGTTTGCGAGAGAACCACATGACAATCATGCTTGCCAGTATACCTAACGCAATTTGCGCCACCATTTGAGTTATGTAATAAGCCGGACCATAGCCGCGTTCGGTTTTAAACACCACGCGGTCGACAAAATGACCGATTACCGTCGCGAAAAAATATACGAAGGTGTTAACCACGCCTTGCAGCAAAGCCATGGTCACCATGTCGCCGTTGGCAACGTGGCTGATTTCATGGCCGATGACCGCTTCTACCTCGTCGGAGTCCATGCTTTGTAAAAGACCGGTACTGACGGCTACCAAGGCGCTGTTTTTGCTCATGCCGGTAGCGAATGCGTTCGGTTCAGGGGCTTGGAAGATACCGACTTCAGGCATGCCGATACCGGCCTTTTGGGCATGTCGGGCCACGGTATCGACCAGCCATTGCTCGGTTTGGTTTTGCGGACGATCGATAACATGGACGCCCATGGAACTTTTTGCCATCCATTTCGATATCGCCAATGAAATGAATGAACCGGTCATGCCGATGACCGCCGACATCACTAATAAGGCATCCAGGTTCAGATTGACGCCTTGCGCATCCAGTGTGCTTTTTAAGCCCAGTACGCTAAAAATAATACTGATGACAACCATAATAGCGACGTTGGTTGCCAAAAATAAAAGAATTCGCATCATAATAATTTAACCTTGTAGTGTGTTGTTAAGATAGAAGTTGTAGTTAAGATGGGGATGCAATAATTAAATTCAAGCGTTACATCTGAGTGATAATATACCCAAAAGTTTAATTTCATAAAGGGACGGGTTATGAATTTTTATCAAAGAATACTTTTAAGCATGGTGTTGATGGCGGATGCGGCGTTTGCCGACGATTACCAGGTTGTGCTTGCTCATCTGCATTTGCCGGCCGGTTTTTCGATAGCGGTTTATGCCGACAAGCTTCCCAATGCGCGCAGCATGGCTTTAGCGGATGACGGTACGGTGTTTATCGGCACCGGTTTGGAAGGCAAGGTTTACGCGGTGCGCGATAGCAATCATGATGGTAAAGCCGATGAGCGTTATGAGCTGGCAACGGATTTGTATATGCCCAATGGGGTGGCATTTAAAAACGGTGCGCTTTATGTTGCCGAAGTCAACCGTATCATCCGGTTCGATGATATAACCCGTCAACTGCAGGCTGTGCCTGAACCGGTTGTAGTGTTTTCCGGTTTCCCTTCCGACCAGCACCACGGCTGGAAATATCTGAGATTCGGGCCGGACGGCAAGCTTTACACGGCGGTCGGCGCGCCTTGCAACATTTGCGATCCAAAAGAAATATATACCTCCTTGGTGCGCTTGAATGCCGACGGCAGCGGGTTTGAAATTCTGGCTCGCGGCATTCGCAACACCGTGGGTTTTGACTGGAGCCCGCAAACCAGGCAACTTTATTTCACCGACAACGGGCGAGATTATTTGGGCGAGGATGTGCCGCCTGAAGAGCTGAATTTATGGACTGAAAAAGGCCAGCATTTCGGTTACCCGTATTGCCACGGCGGCAGCCTGCCTGATCCCGAATTCGCAGGCAACCATCAATGCCGCGAGTTTACGCCACCGGTTTGGAAATTCAACGCCCACATGGCGGCTTTGGGCATACGGTTTTACCGGGGCCAGCACTTCCCGGCGGACTATAAGAATCAATTGTTTGTCGCCCAGCATGGTTCCTGGAATCGCAGCCAACCGCAAGGATACCGGGTAGCTTTGGTTAAGTTCAGTAATGGCGTGCCGGTATCCGATAAAGTCTTTATCGATGGCTGGCTTCAACCTGACGGCGAGGCATTAGGCCGCCCGGTCGATATTTTGGAATTAAACGACGGCAGCGTGTTAATCAGCGACGACAAATTGGGCGTCATATATCGAGTCACCTACAAGCCCTAAGTCATGTCCGCCAAACGTTTTGAAATTATCAGTAAACAAACCCTTTTTGAGGGCTTTTTCCGGCTTGAAAAGTTCCGGCTTAGACACACCTTGTTTGCCGGCGGCTGGAGCCCTGAAATCAGCCGGGAGCTATTCTGCCGCGGCGAATGCGTGGGCGTGTTGTTGTACGACCCGGATGCCGACAAATTGGTGCTCATCGAGCAATTTCGCGTAGGCGCAATCGATAAACCGCAAAAAGCCTGGATGCTGGAAATTGTGGCGGGGGCGGTAGAAACCGGCGAACATCCGGAGGCAGTAGCCGCGCGTGAATCGCTGGAAGAAGCGGGCTGCGAAATTCTGGAGTTGTTGCCGATTTATGAATATTACAGTACGCCGGGCGGCTCATCCGAACTGGTCAGCTTGTATTGCGGCAAAATCGACAGCCGCAATGTCGGCGGCATTCATGGCTTGGCGGAAGAGGGAGAAGATATTCTGGTGCATCTGGTGGATTTCGACAGCGCTTATCAAATGCTGCAAGATCGCCGGATAGAGACGGCACTGCCGATTATCGCCATCCAATGGCTGGCGCTTAACCGCCCATGGTTGAGACAACAGTGGGCGGGTCAAGCGCAACAAGCCTAGCCTCAGTAAATAACTTTCTGCGTTTTCAGCGCTTCGTAAATACTATCCAGCGCCAAGGTGTCGCAGTCGAATTCCACATCGCAATCGGCTTGGTGACGGTTGATGCATAAACAAATCAAGCCGGCTTGTTTAAACGCCTGCACGGCCGCCACCCCCAAATCGGTATCCAGCACGGCAGCGGCATGGCCGTTGTCGAACAAGCGCCGTTCCAGTTGATACGCGGTTTCGGCGGCATATTGGCCGGACAAGGTAATGGTAGTTGCGGTCTGGCTAAAGCGGGCAGCGCGTTCGGCAATACTGACCGGTAGGTAGTTTTCAGCATCCACCGGACCGGTAATCATGCCGGCACCCACGGTGCCGTTGGTCAGGCGGTCGATGATGATGAACGAGCCGGTGCCTTTGCATTGGCGGTAAGCATCAAATACCACCGGCGCCGTGCAAGCCAGGGTGCAAGCGCCGATTTCATTAAGCTGCAAGGCTTCGGCATCGTGCTGTTCCAGCGTGTTGACATCGATACGGTGATGAATCAGGGTAATCGAGCCGGGAACACTACGGCTAGCCAGTTTAATTAAATATTGGCGGCCCGGCGCCAGCGCTTTTTCATGCATCCAGACAATTTGCGCCTTAAATTGATGGGCAACCACCGGGCTGATTTGCTGGCTGCCGGTAATCACATCGCCACGGCTGATATCGATTTCATCGGTTAACGTTAACGTGACTGCCATGGGTGGAAACGCCTGCTCCAAACTGCCGTCGAAACTGACGATGTCTTTGATGGCGCTGGTTTTGCCGGAAGGCAGCACGGTGACGGTATCGCCCTTGTGAAATACACCGGCAGCGACGGTTCCGCAGAACCCTCTGAAATCCAGGTTAGGTCGGTTGACGAATTGCACGGGAAAACGGGCGTCTGCAAAATTATGGTCGCTGCCGATTTCAATCGTATTGAGCAAGTCCATCATGGTTTTGCCGCTAAACCAAGGCATGTTGGCACTGGCGTTGACCACATTATCACCGTCCAAGGCCGACATCGGAATAAAGTGGACGTCGTGTAAATTCAAGGTGCCGGCAAAAGTCAGATAATTTTGTTTTATTTTGTTAAAGACCGCTTCGCTGTATTCGGCCAAGTCCATCTTGTTGATGGCGACGACGATGTGTTTGATGCCCAGTAAGGACGCGATAAAACTGTGCCGCCGGGTTTGGGTTTGCACGCCAAAGCGCGCGTCTATCAAAATCACCGCCAGATCGCAGGTGGAAGCACCGGTGGCCATGTTACGGGTGTATTGCTCGTGGCCCGGCGTGTCGGCGATGATGAATTTGCGGGTAGCGGTGGAAAAGTAGCGGTAGGCGACATCTATGGTGATGCCTTGTTCGCGCTCGGCTTGCAGCCCGTCCACCAGCAAGGCCAAATCGATTTTGCCCGCGCCGGTGGTGCCGGATTTGACGCTATCAGCTTTCACGGCAGCAAGCTGGTCTTCGTAGATCATTTTCGAATCATGCAACAAGCGGCCGATCAAGGTGCTCTTACCGTCATCGACATTGCCGCAGGTTAAAAACCGTAAAAGTTCCTTACGTTCGTGTTGGGCCAGATAGGCATTGATATCGGTTGCGATTAAGTCGGATTGGTGGGACATGTGTTTAGGGGTCGGGGTAATAAAAAATTTAAGCCGCAAGCTACCGGCACCACTGTTTTTCGCAGGGGATGCCATCGTAGTTGCCATCCATTTTGGTATTAGGGCAGTGATTGATAAAGAAGGTCGCTTCTTCACAGGAAGTCATTTGCGAGCAATAAATGCGTCCGTCGCATACAAACCTTTGTGAGTTATATTCGTGGCCTTTGGGGGATGGCGTTGAATTGGTTTGATTCGGTAAGTGTGAGTCAGGACGGAAAAACGATTTAATTTTATCAGCCGCTTTGGAGGTTAATGATGGTTCGGGTTTGACCTGTGTTGATGGTTGCGGTTCTTTCGTTTTATTTTTGGCATCGGTGCTGCAAGGCCGATCCGAATAAACAATGCCGCCTTTCGTATCGGTACATTTATAAACGGCGGCTATACTGCCAGTCGTGTACAGTAAAAAAAATGCCAGAAATAACGTTTTCATTAAGTTCACCGTACGATAAGACCGGATAGCTAGGTTATTAAAAATAACCTTCGCGCTTCTTCTGTTCCATGGACCCTGCCTGATCGTGGTCGATCAAGCGGCCTTGGCGTTCGGAGGTCGTAGTCAGCAGCATTTCCTGGATGATTTCAGGTAATGTGGTGGCGGTGGATTCCACCGCGCCCGTCAGGGGATAACAGCCCAGGGTGCGAAAGCGCACCATTTTCATTTCCACTTTATCTTCAGGACTAATCGGCATGCGATCGTCATCCACCATAATCAGCATGCCTTCGCGCTCAACCACTGGGCGTTCTTTGGCAAAGTACAAGGGGACGATGGGAATGTTTTCCAGGTGGATGTATTGCCAGATGTCCAATTCGGTCCAGTTGGATAACGGAAACACACGGATGCTTTCGCCTTTGTCGATTTTGCCGTTGTAAATATTCCACAGTTCCGGGCGCTGGTTTTTGGGGTCCCAGCGGTGGTGGGTGTCGCGGAACGAATACACGCGTTCCTTGGCGCGGGATTTCTCTTCATCGCGGCGGGCACCGCCGAAAGCGGCGTCGAAACGGTATTTGTTTAAAGCCTGCTTTAAGGCTTCGGTTTTCATGACGTCGGTATGTTTTTTACTGCCGTGAGTGAACGGTCCTATGCCTTGCGCCAGACCTTCTGCATTGGTATGCACCAGCAACTCCAGGCCCAGGCGTTTGACCAGGGTGTCGCGAAATTCAATCATTTCCCTGAATTTCCAGGTGGTGTCAACATGCAGTAAAGGGAATGGCGGTTTGCCGGGGTAAAATGCCTTCATGGTCAAATGCAACATGACGGCAGAGTCTTTACCGATGGAATACAGCATGACCGGACGCTCAAATTCGGCGGCGACTTCGCGGATAATGTGTATGCTTTCAGCTTCCAGCTGCTTGAGATGGGTCAGTTTATAATCAGTCATGGCGTTAACGGCTAATGGATTGTTAGCCATTTTAATTTGAACAGGCAGCTAAAGCCATATTTCAGTGATGTAAGGTAGGTTTATATGCGGCAAATTTCCGGTTTGGAGCAATTAGCCATAGCCGAATCCATTAATCTCGAAGAATTTTCCGAAATTATTGGGTCGGATATGGCCAAGGCCAGTCTGATTATTGAAGGCGGAGAGCCGGACGATCCGGTTGTTCTGGCCAGGTTATGCTTGCTAGCGGAAGGTTTACAGCACGACCACTATGCCGGCAAGCTGGACATGCATTTTGCCGGCGTTATTGACGTTTCGGCAGTGCCTTTGTTTTATACCTTGACCGGAAAAGTCGTTACGGTTAGAGGCCGTTGTTCCGTATTGAGGTCGGTGTGCGGCGTAGACTGGTTGCTAAGTTCGAGTTATACCGCCAAAGCCGGCGATAGGGTAT
>PERF01000085.1 GCA_002928495.1 Methylobacter sp.
ATTGGTGGCGATAGGTGGACTTGAACCACCGACCCCGGGGTTATGAATCCCGTGCTCTAACCAACTGAGCTATATCGCCATTGGCGGCTATCAATGGATAGCCGTACATTTTATTGATAACGGTATTTGTTGTCAAACGTTGAATCGGAAGTGGACAACGTCACCATCTTTAACATGGTAGTCTTTACCTTCCAGACGCCATTTGCCGGCGTCTTTGGCGCCTTGTTCGCCTTTGTTGGCGATGAAATCTTCATAGGCAATCACTTCGGCACGAATAAATCCGCGTTCAAAGTCGGTGTGGATTACGCCGGCAGCCTGCGGTGCGGTAGCGCCGGTGGGGATAGTCCAGGCTCTGACTTCTTTGACGCCGGCGGTAAAATAGGTGGACAAGTTCAGCAGGCTGTAACCGGCTCTGACCACGCGGTTTAAACCGGGCTCTTCCAGGCCCAAATCTTCCAGAAATTCTTTTCTTTCGTCATCGTCCAATTGCGCGATTTCTGCTTCCATGGCCGCGCAGATGGGTACTACCATGGCCCCTTCTCGGGCCGCGAATTCGCGCACTTTATCCAGCAAACTGTTGTTTTCGAAACCATCTTCCGGCACGTTGGCAATGTACATGGTGGGTTTGACGGTGAGCAGGCACAGGTCTTTGATCAGGCTTATTTCGTCATCACTCAAGCCCATGCACCGCACCGGCTCGCCGGTATCGGCAAGCTGCTTAGCAACTTTTTCCAAGACTTGTTTTTTAGCCAGATCGTCTTTGTTACCGGATTTAGCTTGTTTGCTGACTCGCAGCAAGGCCTTTTCGACCGTTGCCATATCGGCTAACGCCAATTCTGTGTTAATGACTTCTATGTCGGATAAAGGATCGACTTTGCCGGCGACGTGCACCACGTTGTCGTCGTCAAAGCAGCGCACCACATGGGCGATGGCATCGGTCTCCCGGATATTGGCTAGAAACTGGTTGCCCAGGCCTTCGCCCTTGGACGCGCCGGCAACTAATCCGGCGATATCGACGAATTCAATGGTGGTCGGCATAACCCGTTCCGGCTGCACGATTTCCGCCAGTTTTTCCATGCGTTTGTCCGGTACCGGCACGACGCCGACGTTGGGATCTATGGTGCAGAATGGATAATTTTCCGCCGCAATTTTGGCCCGGGTCAGGGCATTAAATAAAGTTGATTTGCCAACATTCGGTAAACCGACAATTCCGCAGTAGAGCGCCATAAAGTTCTCAATAATAAAGGGTATCAATCTGACCGGCTCAATCGCCGGGTAATGGAGAATTATATCAAGGCGGGCTGTTAATCGAAAATCCGCGCTAGCGATGCGATTGGGTTATTTTCAGTTTCACCAGCAGCTTGCGGTAGTCGGCAGCAGACAGGCAATCCTTGGCAATCAGCCAGTGGTAGCGTTTATTGGCATATTTGAATGACAGGAAAATTGCCAAGGTGGTCAAAACCGTTTCCGGTAAAATCTGCACGCTTTGATATTCGCCATTCAATTCGATTTGCCATTTTTGGCTATCGGTATAACGGATTTTTGCCGGCGCGCGCTGCCAACGGCGGGAAGCCAACCGATAATTAACCGCGACGGCGGCCAATATTGCCAACTTAGCCCACACCGGCAAACTGTTGATGGCACCGGCCAAGGCAGCCAGCGCGTAAATGCCGGTTAAAAAATAATTGATGTAGTGGGAGTGCCCTGTTTGCAAGGCTAAATCCGTTTCCAAAGACTTTTTAGGCATTCAATTGGCTGTGGTGATTAAGCAGCGCTTGTCTGCACAGTATAATACGCCTTCATTTTTAATCGCAGTAAGCCGTAAGCATGAATTTAATCCGAAAAAATTTTTTACTCTTAGAAAATGCTGTGTTCGATCACGCCGGCAGAATCAGCTTTGCCGATTCAAACGGACTTGAAAAGGCTTGTTCGCTTTAAGCCAATGAGGCGTGTTAAAAATCACCTGCTATTTTTCTGGGTCATGCCAAACGCCATTAACCAGGATGGAAACCACGCCGCTAAATCCCCCACCGGCACCGGAAACCGCCATCGTTGACGTCAGCCAAGCCAACTCTCCGGCAGCCGGAAAAATCCTCTCTACCGCCCGTCACAACAACGTTTGCAGGCTGCCGGCAGTCATGTCCGAAACTGCGACTAATGCCGAAAATTTACAAATTGATGGCTTTCCTCAAAACAAAATTAATTTATTGTCACTATAATTAATGTTGACCAAAGCCTCTCATTGATTGTTTCTTAGCCATGCAATTTACCACCGTTCAAGATTTCCTGGATCATGTCAAAAATGAGCTGGACACTAACCGGCTAGTCTTGCCGACTTTGCCGGATGTCGCGATTAAAGTCCGCAGTGCCGTAGCGCAAGAGAATATTACCGCCAAGGAGTTGGCGGACCTGATAACCACCGACGCCGCTTTATCGGCGCAGTTGATCCATGTTGCCAACAGCGCGCTGTACCGCGGCTCTACGGAAATCAATAATATTCAAGTGGCGGTCACCCGCCTGGGCACTAAGGCTATTCGAACCCTGGTAACCAATCTGGCCATGCAGCAGGTGTTCCGGCAAAGTTCTAAAACCATGCAGGAGCAGTTGCGCTTGATCTGGGAGCAAAATATCAATGTTTCCTCCATCAGCCATGCCTTGGCGTATTTTGCGCCGCACCTGGATGCGGACGAATGCATGCTGGCCGGTTTAATCCATCAAATCGGCAAACTGCCGATTCTGGCGCTGGCTGAAAATATACCGGAATTTAGCGAGAATCCGGGCCGCATGGCCAAACTGCTGGAAAAAGCCCATCCCGTGGTGGGTAGGCTGATCATGAGTTACTGGGATTTTCCGGAAAACCTTAAGCCGGTTGCTTATGAATACGTCAATCTGAAATACGATTCCGGCCCCAAAGCCGATTATGTCGATGTGGTTCAGGTCGCGTTTTTTCAGAGCATCGCCGGCACCGACCATCCCATGACCCGTTTGGACTGTTCCAAAGCGCTGTCTTTTGCTAAGCTAGGGCTTTCCGCCGATGTAGAAATTCTTGAAATCGAAGGCATTTCTGAAGATATCGAAAAGGCGAAAGACACCTTTAACTGATAAAAGCGCACTATGATTGACCCTAAAGCCGCCGCCCGGTTTCGCCGCCTGGGCACCGTGACAATTTTTGCCGTTTATTTTTTAATCATGGTTGGCGGTATAGTGCGGGCGTCCGGTGCCGGCATGGGCTGCCCGGATTGGCCGACATGTTTCGGCCAGTGGATTCCACCCACCGAAGAATCCCAATTACCGACAAACTACCACGAAATTTACGCCCGGCGCGGCTATGAAAACACCCAGTTCAACCCGGTCAAAACCTGGACTGAATATACCAACCGCCTGATCGGGGCCAGCATTGGCATACTGATCCTGCTAACCGCCTGGGCCTCCCGAATTTATCTAAAAACCGACAAAGCCGTTTGTCATCTTGCCGTCGCGGTTTTTTTGCTGGTCGGTTTTCAAGGCTGGCTTGGCTCAACGGTCGTCGCCAGCAACCTTAAACCGGTGATGATTACTTTGCACATGTTGCTGGCTTTGGCCATTGTCTCTTTATTGATTTACACCATTGCCCGCTCCCAGCAGGATTTGCTGGGCAAACTCGGCATCGGCGCGTTGCCTGCCAACTTCAGAACGGTATTGTACATAGCCATAGTCATGACGATTTTACAAATTGCCATGGGTACGCAAGTGCGGGAAGCCGTCGATTTTATAGCGCATGAGCATGCTTATATCGACCGGCAATTCTGGAGAGACGATTTTCCAGTGATTTTTTATGTGCACCGCTCCTTTTCGTCGCTGATATTATTTACCAACCTCTGGCTGGTCTGGAAATTACATCAGGCTTCCGAAACACCTAATCTGCTATTACGCACAGGCTATGTGCTGGCAGGTTTTATCGTAACCGCCATCTTGGCCGGAGTCAGTCTGGACCGGCTGGGCATGCCGGCCGTAGCGCAACCGGTGCATTTATTGATGGCAAATTTGATCTTCGGGGCGCAGTTTTTCTTATTGATCTGCACCGGTTATGCCCTGCGCCCAAGTTACCAGCAATCGATTTGAGACCAGTTTAATTCGCCGGGGGTATAGCTTTTAAGCCGGTCGCTGTCGGTTGCGTTAATTTTAATTTGCGCATATTTGACTTTGCCGGGCACGGATTTTGGCTTTACCAAGGCGTCTATGCCTTTTTGTTGCTTAAGCTCATCCTTCATGACTTGCGCCCTTGCCTCGCCTTTAAATAAAGCAAGAGAAATCAATCCTTTATCTTCGCCATTGCGAATCAGCCATAAATCGCTGATGCCCTTATCCTTAAGCATTTTGATATTGTCCTTGGCTTGCTCATCGGTATCTCCACCCGGAAAATAAACCAGATACGAACTAATCACACGGCCTTCTTTGTAAACCGGTTTAAGATTCGGACTCGCAACCGGCAGTTGTTTTAACCAGACTTGATAATCTGCCTCGGCGGCAAATGGCCCCGCTTCAAAACATAAATCTTGTGAAGGCGTATCGTTAGCGACCGCCACCGGGTTTTCAGGGTGTTGACCCGGTGCTTGAACATTACCGGCTATTTCGGTTTCAACTGGGGCTTGCGGGGCCGGTGCGTTTGGTTTTTGGCCTGTTGTTTCTGAAATCGCCTGTTGTGCATCCTGCCCTGGTGCATCGGCAGTTATCGTTTGTTCCGGTTGAATTTGCCTGGATACAACAGGTAGAGATTCGTTAGTCAAACGAATGGTTTCCAAATTCGATGATATTTCAACTTGATTTTCACGGCTAACCAGAGCACCGGTTTTATATTCCCACATTAACACCGCTACATTCGCCAGCAAAATCAAAAAAAACAATGCCTTCATTCGATTTCCATCATTACAATCGCCAAGCCCCTTAGGACTAAATCAAGATCAAGCCGGCTATTAGCCGGAAAAAAATTTGCAATCTGCGCGGCATCACCGCCGGTCAAAATCAGCTGCATATTCGGGGCATAGTTGCCAATCACTTCTCTAATCAAGCCGACCGCTGATAAAACAACACCACTATGGATAGCCGCTTCGGTAAAGTTAGCAGGAGCAATCGGAAAGCTTCCTAATGCATCGGGTAAAGCGGCCGTTCCTTGATGCAGGGCTTGCATCATTAATTTTAGCCCCGGCGCAATCAAACCACCCAAGTGACGGCCATCTTCCCTTAGTAAGTCTATCGTTATCGCGGTGCCGCAATCGGCTATACAAACGCCGCCGAGTCCGCTGTGACGGGCAGCAACCAAGCCTAACCAACGATCCACACCTAATTTCTCGGGCTCGGTATACGCATTAACCACGCCCAAGCTTTGCTTTAAAGGCTGGACGATGTGTAGCGGTACCCCCGGTTGAATCCGTTGTATGACTGAAAAAACCGATTCGACTATATTTTGATTGGCTACACTGGCGACCGCTACCGTTTTTAGCGTGGGCAAATTCCGCCATTCGACCAACAGCCTATCCTCGGTAAGCTGACAGTGCGCAATCGCCGCGCCCGGTTGAACCAATTTGCCCTGGACGGCAAGCGACCATTTCAGCCGGGTATTACCGATATCAATTAACAGGTTCACGGCGGGACTGGTTGAAACTGACCTCTCCCGAGGCATACGCTTGTAACTTGCCTTCGCCGGACTCCAGCAATAAACAACCGCTCTCATCAATACCCCGGACTATGCCTGATAGCTGCTGCTTGCCGATATACAAGGTGGCTTCCTGTCCGTACAGGCAATCGTATTGCCGCCATTCTTCAACAAAGCCGGAAAAACCCATGCCGGCAAAATCATTTATGACTTGCAATAGATTATTCAGTAATACCGAAGCCAGCCGGTTACGGGTAACGACTGTGCGGTTGTGCTGCGCCACGGTATATAAATCGGTCCAAGGCTGATCAATCGCCTGGGCATCTTGTGGGGATAAATTCAGATTAAGACCTATGCCGATTACAGCGCAACAAGGGCCTGCGCTTTCACCGGTCACTTCAACCAAAATGCCGCCCAATTTTTTACTTTGCCAATAAATATCATTAGGCCATTTTAAACCGGTTTCGGCAATGCCTGACTGCTGCAAAGTCCGAATGACGGCAACGCCAGCCGCCAAACTTAAACCTGCCAGATAAGCCGGGCTTTGGGCAAATCTCCACAGCACGGACAGGTAAATATTTTTACCGAATGGGGAAACCCAATGCCGCCCCCTGCGGCCTTTACCTTCGGTCTGAAATTCAGCAAAACAGGCAAAACCGGTATCCTGTCCGGCCACTGCATGCTGCATCAGATAATTGTTGGTTGAATCGATATGGTCATGAATTTCAAGGCGGTTCAATAAGGCTTTTGAAGTCTGATCCAAAGCTTGGTAAATCGTCTGGCTGTCCAGCAATTCCAAAGGCTGTTCCAAACGATAGCCTTTACCGTTGACAGCGTTGCATAAAACGCCGTATTCACTCAAACTATCAATCTGCTTCCACACCGCCGAACGGCTAACCATCAGCGCTTTGGCCAATTCCGTGCCCGAATGAAATTGACCATCCGCAAGAATAGTTAGAATGTGTTTTTGCTTTTGAGAAATCACTTCAGTTTTGTCGATGTATAAAACACCTATTTGATTATGACAAAACTGTTTTTGCAACTTATATTGATTTATCGGCGTTTTCTTTGATTTGTCTGATTTGTTGCAACTGCTTTTTCAGCACATGTTTGATAAGCACTTCGCGGTCTTGCTCTTTCATATTGACGTAATCCACGCCGACCATGTAAGGGTAAGTGCTGGAGGTAACCGGATTAGGTTTGCAGTACACCACGCGGCCGTAGGTCACGATAACGGCCATGCACGACACTAGCGTCATTTTAATTTCAAGAAAAGCCGATTGTTCAAGTGCCTCTTCGCTTTCAAAAGCCAAACCGGCGGCACTGAGATTAACATTACGGGTATGCCGCTCATCCAATTCACCGTTTTGAAGCACGATCGCTTGCGCCAATAAATCAATTTTATTATTAAGCACTCGCAAATATTCTACAAAATCAGGCTGGATGCGTTCCAACCGATGTAGCAAACCCGCCGATTCCTGAGTCAGCATATCCAACGCAGTGGTCAAGGAATAGTTGTTGAGAATATTTTCACTCGTCCGCACCAATTCTTTGGTATCACCCTCTTCAACCCTGACGTAAGAAAGATTAACTTCATCGTCGATACGAAAATAGCGGCGGCGTTCTTCGGCGGGTGCCGATTTGTTTTGATCCGACATAACTTCACCTATCTGAAAATTCTGTAGCCGGGGCTCTTGTGACGGACTATTCAACAGACCCATTATTTATCCTTAGAAGTATAGCCAAAAAAAAATTTCAGGCATGCGCCGCTTTGCTCAGGATGCAAAAAATTAAAAACCGAAAGCAGCGGTTTTGACATAAAAAAAGCCGGAGAGAACACTAGGCTCTCCCCGGCTTTAAATCAACTTAGCGTTTTAAGCTAATTGGCTTTTTTTACTCGCTGATCCAAACTAATTCAACCCGGCGGTTTTGAGAACGGCCTTCTTCTGTTGAATTATCGGCAACCGGATCTCTTTCACCGTAACCTTTAGCATAGAGTTTGTCGTTCACGCCTTTTTGTTTCAAGTAGCTCACAACGGATTGTGAACGGCGCTGAGACAACTTCAAGTTATAAGCATCGCTGCCTTCACTACTGGTATGGCCTTGCACTTCGATAGCTTTATCTTGCGGATAAGCAATCAAACTGGCTGCAACCCCATCAAGAATAGTTTGGGCATTTTCGGTGAGTTCAGCAGAGTTATATTTAAAATGAACCCCTTTCAGCTCAATACGGATAGGACAACCGTAAAAATCGACTTTACTGCCGCTGATAGTGCCTGGACATTTGTCTGAACAATCAGAAACACCGTCGTGATCGGAATCCTTAGTTGAGCAATCAGCCACTTTAGGCGGAGGGGTGAACTCTTGTTTGGCTTCAACCACTGACGTAGGTTTTGGACCAAATGGAATGACAAAGCCCATGTTGACGACAAGATCATGAAATTCATTGGTGCCGCCGGAGCGTAAATTCGCGCCGAAATTATTGTTATAGCGATAACGCACATCACTGCGGAGCAACAAGTTGTCCAACAATTCATAAGTGAAACCGGCTCCGGCCTCACCGATGAAACCAACGCCGCTATCACCGCGAACACTGGTATTGATTGCACCTAAACCGGCAACCGCGTAGGGTGAAAATTTGTCACGGAATAAATAATACTGCAAGTCGACGTTGCCGCCGGTAACATCCCAATTTCCGGTCAACCCATTGCTTCTATTAACGTAGTGGTCATAACCTTGGTAGAACCCGCGCAATTCAACGTTGAAATGTTCGTTGATGATTTTGCCTAAACCTAACCCGCCACCCCAGCCGTCATTTGCCCCGCGGTCACCGCCGGTATTAATGAAGGATGCAAACGGCGCTGCATACCAGCGGGTGTCTGGTAAAGTTTCGGCCTGTACCGAAGCTGCCAAGCCTAAACCCACAACAGCGGAAAGGGCAATTAAATGTTTTTTGAACATACAGACTCTCCTTAAAATAACAAAAATAAAAACCACGTTCCGGTGCAACATCCTGTACTTGACCACCTTATACTTATCATTGTTTTGTTTCTGGAATTTGTAGTTACAATTCCAATTACAAAAAACATAGTTTCATTCTAACCGATAAACATTATAGTTGCTAGTTAGAAACAAATTATATTTTTTGTTGTAAAAAAAAAACAAAGCCTTTGCAAAGCCTACTAATCACTAGCCGTGAACATCTGCCGGCTTTTATTCTACCCTTTTTAAGAAAATTTAAAAAATCATACAACAAATTGATAAGTAATATTTAATTTTCGTAAAAATTGTTATGTAGGCGGCACCCCATACAATAGTGAAGCTGAAAAAGCCGGTTTGGCAATCAACAACAAACTTAACCTGTTTTGCCTGGCATTAGTCTAAATCTTTAGCCTGAACCTCTATTTAAGCAAAAATTTAGCCATTTTAAAAAAGTAGCTTATTTAGTGTGTTCCTGTTAACCCGGCGCTGGATGATGCATAAAATGCATACCGTGTTCAGCAAAAAAATCTGCCAAATTGAAAAATTTATAACGTTTAATGTAAAAATTTCTCAACTTGATGTCCTAATTTAAGATTTAAGTGAGGAACAACTCAATTGGTATAAATACTAAATTGATTTCAAATCCGAAGTTTTGAATCATAGTGCTGCTCACAGCGCTTAGGCATGAAAAGCAATAAGTTTTTAATACTGTTGCGCATAATTACTTAAAATATAAAATCAGCTTTAAAGCATTTAATTAAGTTCATGAATAATAAAATCAGCGAAAAAGCCTTGATTGAACAACGCCCTGTTCTTTACCGCTATGCTTTGATTCAATTAAAAGACAGTGCTGTTGCCGATGATGCGGTTCAAGAAACCCTGTTGGCAGCCTTGCAGAGCAAAATCGGCTATACCGGCAAATCCAGCCTACGCACTTGGTTAATCGGTATTCTTAAGCACAAAATTGCCGACTATTGTCGAAAGCAGCAACTTGAACCGTTAAGCTTTGAACAATTTAATTCGCCTACACAAGACCCCAATGAAGACCATGATGCCGATTTTTTTCAGGATAACGGGAGCTGGAATGGCGGCCCGGCAACCTGTACCTGGGCTGATCCGGAAGCATCCCTGAAACAAGATGAATTTTGGTCTATCTATGAAACCTGTCAAAAAGCTTTACCGCCTAGCATGGCCACTATTTTTGTGCTACGTGAACTGGTCGGCCTTGAAACTCACGAAGTCTGCCATGAAACCGGTATCAGTGAAGCCAATTATTGGACAACCATGCATAGGGCTCGGTTAAGGTTAAGAGAATGTTTGGAAATAAAATGGTTTAACGCCTGAGGAATTTAAAATGGCTAGTTGCAAAGAAGTCAGCGCGCTTATTTCAAAAGCGCTGGATAAAAGATTAGGGTTAAGAAATCTCGTCAAGGTAAAACTGCATTTAAGAATCTGCGGCGGCTGTACTAACTTTCAAAAACAGGCCGATTTTATGCAAAAAGCTGCTAAGCAATTCCGTCAGCGGCTTACGGACAATTCATAATATCGCACTAACCACGAACCACCTGGAAGCCGGTGCATTATTCAAGTGGTTTGCGGCCTATCGGAATCATCATGCTGGCGATTTTTCGTTTTTTATACCAAGCCGCCAACCTGAACAGCAATAACAAGGCAAGAATTACAGCATAGAATAAAGGATCAGCCAGATTGCCTTTTAATTGCAAGTAATAATGTATCATTGCTGCAACTGAAGCCCAGTAGATAAACCGATGCAATTTTTTCCAATTTTTTCCTAAATACTGCTTAGCCGCTCTTGTTGTGGTCAGCGCCAACAGTAAAATAATCAGGTACGCTAAAATACCAAACCAAATATATTGGCTTTCCCAAATATCGACCCCAATACTGTTCCAGCGCCAAGCATGGTCGGCAGCTAAATAACCCATAACATGCAAAGTCGCATAAAACCAGGTATATAAGCCTAAAAGCTGTCGAAAATTAGACATTCCCGGCCAATGGGTAACTATCTGTACGGGGGATACCGCCAAAGTTAAACATAAAAACCGCAGACTCCAATCCCCTAAACGAATATTGACCGCTTGCGCTGCATTACTGCCCAAGTGGTTGCCGGTGATATCAACAATCAAAACCGCTAGCGGTATACAACCGCTAATCAACAAAACCCACCACAATTTAGTAAGCCAAGCAGTCATTAATAAAAGTGCCGTAAATCCATGCCGCTGTACATGGCCGCCACATGCTCGCCATAGCCGTTGAAAGCTTCGGTTTGCCGGCGCGGAGTAAACAGGTCTGACCCTAACAAGTGTTCACTGCTCTGGCTCCAGCGTGGATGTGGAACTAAGGGATTAACATTCGCGTAAAAACCGTATTGCTCGGGCGCGTATAAATTCCACGAAGTTCGCGGAGCATGACTTAACAATTCGATTTTAACGATTGCTTTGATACTTTTAAAACCATACTTCCACGGCACAACCAAGCGTAAAGGCGCGCCGTTTTGTTTCGGCAGAGGCTCGCCGTAAATGCCGGTCGCTAAAATAGTTAATGCATGCATGGCCTCATCCAGCCTTAATGCCTCGACATAAGGCCAGGATAATACCGCATTGGCCTTTTGCATGGGCATGGCCTCGGGTGACAATACCGAAGTGAATTTAACAAACTTTGCCGAAGACAAAGGTTTTACCCAGTTTAATAAACGACGTAATTCAAAACCTTGCCAGGGCACCACCATGGACCAGGCTTCCACGCAACGAAACCGGTAAATTCTCTCTTCAGATGGAAACCGGCTTAAAATAGAATCCAGGGCGAATCGACCGGGCTTTTCCACCTCGCCGGTCACTTCAACAGACCAGGGATCGGTATTGAATGCCTGGGCTAGGGTTTTGATTTTTGCTTTATCAACACTGAACTCATAGTAGTTATTGTAGTTTTCGACCAGTTCAGCCGGTGTTGGAAGTAAATTTGCGGCAGTGTTCCCGGAAAAGGCCTGCTCTTTAGCTATCGCGCTGGTAGTAGCGAAGGTTGCTGCACCCGCTATTAAAGTTTTTATTATCTGACGGCGCCGGCTAAAAATTGCCGGATCGGTAATTTCCGATGCCGGCAAAGTTTTATCGGTTTTAATATACATTTGAAGGCCTGTGAAATTCTTTATATTGACCGCTTATCCGCACCCTATGTCCAGGTTTTGTGCAGCCTTCTGTTAGTATAACCGACGTAGTCGATATGCCTAGAGCGGTTGGGCGAAAATTCGGGCCTAATTTTGTGCGTTTGTGCTTAATTCGCTATTCGGCGAATAC
>PERF01000086.1 GCA_002928495.1 Methylobacter sp.
ATAACGTGTTTTTAAATTCTCAACGTTCGGACGGCTTAATCGTGTCCACGCCAACCGGCTCCACGGCCTATTCGTTATCGGCAGGCGGGCCGATTTTGCATCCGGCTTTAAAAGCTTTGGTGTTGGTGCCGCTAAACCCGCACATGTTGACCAACCGCCCGATTGTGATTGACGATTCATCGGAAATCGAAATCAGTTTTTGCCAGACCAAACAAATCAGCGCGCTGGTATCGTGCGATCATATCGAAATTCCCGATGTGCTGATCAGCGATAAAATTTTGATTCAGAAAGACCCTAACCCCATTAAAATTCTGCACCCTGAAGATCACGATTTTTACCAGGTCTTGCGCAGAAAACTCAATTGGAGCAGCGGCTACAACAACGACCATGCTAGTAAACCTTAATATCATCGATCTTGCCGTCGTCAAATCGCTGGATCTGGATTTGGCCAAGGGCATGTCCGTGTTAACCGGTGAAACCGGCGCCGGCAAATCCATTTTACTGACGGCCTTGGGCTTGGCCTTGGGCGACCGTGCCGATTCCGGCTATATCCGGCCCGGCAGCAAGCGCGCCGAAATCAACCTGGAATTCGATTTATCCGACGCCCCGCAAGCTGCGGCTTGGCTGAAAGCCAACGAGTTGGAGGAAGACAGCGGCCATTGCCTGATCCGCCGTGTGGTCAACGACGACGGCCGCTCCAAGGCTTTTATCAACAACCGACCGGTGACCTTACAATCCTTGCAGGAACTCAGCGAAAAACTGGTGGAAATCCACGGTCAGCACGCGCATTTAACACTGCTGAACAACGACGAACAGCGCCGCCTGCTGGACAGTTTCGGTAAACACCAGCCCTTGCTGGATCAGGTTAACGACGCTTACCGGCAGTGGCAAAAAATCCACAAAGAACTGCAAAGCTTAAACAAAGCCAACACCGATCAAAGCGAGCGCGAAGACTTGCTGAACTACCAGTTAAACGAATTACAAGAGCTTGATCTGGCCGATTTTAATTATGTCCGGCTGCTGGATGAGCACAACAAACTCGCCAGCCTTGGGCAAATAGTGAGTACCGGCCAACGCCAGTTGGATGTGCTGTACGAAAACGATCAGCAATCGGTCAGCCAGATGCTGCACCATTGCCTTAACGAGATCAGCCAGATTAGCCGTTTTGCCCCTGAGCTGGAGGCGATTGGCAGCATGTTGTCGGAAGCATACATCCAAACCGGGGAAGCAGCGCACGAACTGCGGCGCTTTTTGGAATCGCAAGAGCTGGACCCGCAACGCCTGGAAGCCGTGGAAACCGAGATAGGCATAGTGCAGAATTTGAGCCGCAAGCACCATGTCGCTCCGGAAGAGCTTCCGGGGCTGGTCGAGCAACTGCAAACCGAGCTCGACAACATAACCCACGGCAGTGAACGTATCGAACAATTAAGCAAACAATCCGCCACAGCCTTGGCCGGCTACCAAGCCTTGGCGGCGGAACTGTCCACCCAGCGCCGAGTTGCCGCCGGACGTTTGCAGCAGCAGATTTCGGACATGATTAAAGAACTCGGCATGCCGCAAGGCGAGTTTGTGGTTGAAGTCGGCGCGCTGGATGGCGACCAGCCCAAACTCAACGGCTGCGATAAAATCGAGTTTCTGGTTAGCGCCAATCCGGGCCTGCCGCCCAAAGCTCTGACTAAGGTGGCGTCCGGCGGCGAGTTGTCGCGTATCAGCCTGGCCATTCAAGTGACGACCAGCAACGACAAAACCACGCCCACCATGATTTTTGATGAAGTGGACACCGGCATCGGCGGCGGCATTGCCGAAATCGTCGGGCAAAAACTGCGCGGCCTGAGCCGCAACCGTCAGGTTATGTGTGTCACCCATTTGCCGCAGGTCGCTTCGCAGGCACACCATCACTTGTATGTCTCGAAAAACAGCAACACCGATATAACCTCATCGACAGTTCGCTTGCTGGATGACGAGGAACGCGTCGAAGAAATTGCCAGAATGCTGGGTGGGGTTAATATTACCCAAAACACCCTGGCCCATGCCAAAGAAATGTTAATGACAGGAAACCAAAACCAATGAACCGCTTGCCAGCCGAATGGGAACCACAATCCGCCGTCTTGATAGCCTGGCCGCATGCCGGCGGCGATTTCAGCAACCGGCTTGAGTCCGTCGAGCAAAGCTATGTCTTTATCGCTCAAACCATCAGCCGCTTTCAAAGCTTGGTTATCGTCTGCCGTGATGATGAGCACCAACAGCGCATTCAAACGCGAGTCGATAGCCATAACAACATCCGATTTGTGCAAGCCCCCACCAACGACATTTGGGTACGCGATACGGCATTTTTAAGCATTGAACAAGACGGCGCCGGCCGGTTGCTGAATTTCAGGTTTAACGGCTGGGGCAACAAATATGCGCACAACGATGACGATGCCTTGAATAGTCGTCTGCTGAATTACCCCCCATTTAAATCGGCACGCTATTACGACATTGATTTTGTGCTCGAAGGCGGCAGTGTGGAAAGCGATGGCGTTGGCACAATCATGACTACACGCCAATGCCTGCTAAACCCCAACCGCAACCCAAACCTGAGCCAGGACGACATTGAACAGCGCTTAAGCGATTACTTTGGCGCAACCCGGATTCTATGGCTGGACCAGGAACATCTGTCCGGCGACGATACCGACGCCCATATCGACACCTTGGCCCGTTTTTGTTCGGAAGACACTATCGCCTTCACCAGCTGCGACAGCCGCAAAGACCCGCATTATAAGAGCTTACTCAACATGGCCGATCAACTGGCCGCTTTTACCACGGCATCCGGCCAAGGCTACCGGCTGGTGCCGTTGCCGATGCCCGAGCCGATATACGATGAAGAAGGCCGGCGTTTGCCGGCCAACTATGCCAATTTCCTCATCATTAATGGCGCGGTGCTGGTACCGGTTTATGAAGACCCTATGGATGACGTGGCCTTGCAGCACCTGAGCGAGTTTTTCCGGCCGCGAAATTATCGCCACGCCTTGTCGCCCGCTGGTGCACCAGTACGGCAGTCTGCATTGCATGACCATGCAGTTTCCCGCATCGGTGCTTACCGTTTAATCCAACCGGAACACAATCATGAAACCGAAACTGACCGTTTGTGCCGTCCAACAACCCTGCGGCAGTCCCGACCGGCAAACCAATCTGGATTTATCCCTACAAAAAATCCACGAAGCCGCCGCCTTAAACGCCGAACTTGTAGTATTGCCCGAACTTCATTTAGGCCCGTATTTTTGCCAAAAAGAAGACCCTGATTTTTTCGATCTCGCCCAACCCATTCCGGGGCCAACAACTGAAGTGCTGTCGGCAGCCGCAAAAAAATTTGCCGTGGTGATCGTCTCCACTCTTTTCGAAAAACGCGCGCCAGGGCTGTTTCACAACACTGCGGTAGTATTCGATAAAGACGGCAGCGTGGCCGGCAAATACCGCAAAATGCATATCCCGGACGACCCCGGTTTTTACGAAAAATATTATTTTACCCCCGGCGACATCGGATTTAAGCCGATACAGACTTCCATCGGCAAACTGGGCGTCATGGTTTGCTGGGATCAATGGTTTCCGGAAGGCGCCAGGCTTATGGCCCTGGCCGGCGCGGAAATATTGATCTACCCAACCGCCATAGGTTGGGACCCTGAAGACACCCAGGACGAACAACAACGGCAACTGGACGCTTGGATCACTATCCAGCGCTCACACGCCGTCGCCAACGGCATACCGGTGATCTCCTGCAATCGCATCGGCTTTGAAAGCGCGCCGGATTCGGCAAGCGGTATTAACTTTTGGGGCAACAGCTTTATTGCCGGCCCCCAAGGCGAGTTTTTAAGCCGCGCCAACGCTACCGATAACCAATTACTGATAACCGAATTAGACAGCGCAAAATCGGAACGCGTCAGACGCATCTGGCCTTATCTGCGTGACCGGCGGATTGAGGAATATGGCGGGTTAACGAAGCGGTTTATTGATAATTAAGGTTTAAGCCAACTTAAAATATTCCGGTTAGCGCGGCAAAATCGAAAGCCTATTGGTGACAAAATAATTCCAATGCAGAATCGTAAAATTCAAAAACGCTATCTATCTTGATCGGATTTTACTCGCCGCAGCAGCCACCAGGCACTGATGCTAACCGCTGCCAACACCAAATCCTCCACCACGCTGACCACGCGCAAAGGTCGGGCTAGAAATACGCCGAAACAGCCGCAGTTGGTGAGGGCAATGCCGCGCAACATGGTGATTGTGCCCAAAGCGGCGTAGCCTATATGAAAATATAAAGTTGCCAACGCGCTTTGGGTTAAATAGCGGCCACGGACCAAATTCAAGCCGATATAGAGTTCGGTTAACGAAAAAGCCAGAGCCAGCGGCAGCAACAAAAACTCGGGGATACCCAATTGATAAGTGGCGATAACTTCAGAAAAGCCTCGATTATCTAAAAGTTTGCCTATGCCGGTGGCAACAAAGGTTAGCCCTAAAAAATACCGCAGCAGCCCGCGTAAAGCAGGTTCAAGTGTTTGCCCGATCACTGTTTATTTTTTCGTTTTGAATTGGCGATGGTCCAATCATAATCGATAAATTTAACGGTGTAATCCAGAGGAATGGGCTTACCGATATATTGATTAACATAGGCAATCAAACTCGGTGTTTTAGGTTTAACAAAATCGCCGGTGTAGAAGGCCAGAATTTCGCTGAGGTAAACCGTACGCTGGGCATCGTCCACGCGCAGATTACGCGCTTCGGCAAAAAACTTGCGGGCTTCGCGCTCCAGTTCGGCATCAAGATTGGCGCCGGTAAACGGTTTGCGAGGCAGCGCAGGACAGCCTAGTGAACTGCAGTTAAGTGCAAAATGCACGCGCGGCTCGCCTACCGGGCGAATAACATCGGTCTCGTATTGGTTCAGCGACATTTCCTGTTTGCCGATGATAAATTTACGCAACCCGAAAAATTCGACTTTAGCGAGGCCATCGTTAGTTTCAGGAATGCCCGACGCGATGACGTTATACATTGATAACGCATTGTAACTGTTGAGGTAATGCGCCAATAAATCATTGGGGTTGTGGAATTCGGTCGATGAGCTGCGGGCGATATAAGCCACGTAATCGTCCAAATCCTTGCTGTCCGCCTGTAACGCCGCAAAATCCACCTCTCCACGCTCATTAACATATTTTGCCAATACTCGGCCATACGCCGCGACAGCTTGGTCGTCGGTGACAGCAAAATTGGAATCGGGTATGGGGACTAGCGTGGTACAAGCGGGTAAGGCAAAAAGCACAATGGCGGCCAATATGAAAGTGTTATGTTTTCTCACTGATAACCTCGTTTAAAGCTTGGGCTATTTTAAATTTCGGATTCGGCGGGGGCCGGGGCCGGATTTTCTGCCAATGCACGTTGCTTGGAGCGGCCTTTTAAAAATTTGATGGGGTAGACCGCGACCGGATCAAGTTTAGGCTGTTCAGCGCCGGTTTGGCCTGAAAACAAGTATTGATCGCGCTTGGCATTATGCAAGCACATGGAGATCGGGCCTTCGGAAGTTGCCACCATGAATACGCAGCTATGAATTCGGTCGCGTTCCAGTTTGCTTGCGTCCATAAAGTTGTGCAAAACAAAAGTCATTTTTTGCACGCGGCCCCGCGCCGCCCAAAGATCGTATTTGGCCGCCCAAAATTTCTTGGCCAGCCAACGTGTTGCAGGCCACCAAACGGAAGGCGCCCGTAAAAAAGCTTGCACAGCGTATTTTTTAGCCTCGGCACGGTGCTTACGCGGTAATACCGCTTGGGCAGTGGCATCCAGCAAGGTGCGGCTGAATTTTACATCGTCGTAAAAATCGTAATAATTACCGTTGATTGCAAACGCCATGGCATAGCTGTTACAACGCTGATGGCCTGCCACCAGGGTATCAAAACACAAGGATGTTCCGATGGCCGATTCAATTTGCTGAATAACGGTCTGCTGGTCGATTTGTTGCCCGCGTTCACGAAGCACACCGCGCCCGGTATCGGCTTGCAATTGAAAGGAAATTAACGATACCACATCGGTGTGCTTGGAAAAAAACCGCACAATACCGGGTATATCAGCAAAATTCTCCGCACACACCGAGGTGTTAAAAAATACAGCCAACGGCAATCCCCTAGCCCGATCTATGTATTTTTGCCGGATTTCGTTAAGTGCTTCTTCGCTATCATAGCCTTTGCGCAATTGGGTAATATCAACGTGAAAAGCCACATCACTTAATCCGGCGTTGCTTAAACTTTCCAGTAAATCACGGGTTGCCAGAATACCGTTGGTAAACAGTGAACAACGCATGCCCAAAGCCGTGATGTATTTGACAATCTTGATTAAATCTTCTCGTTTTCTAAGTGTTGGATCGCCGCCGGTTATTTGAATATCGGTATTAACGCCATAATGGGTAAAAATCATATCAATGCGGCGGAACAGCTCTGCCAGCGGGACATCTTTGACTGCTTCCGAATGCTCGGAAAGATAACATAATGTGCAATCCAGGTTGCAGCGTTGTGTCACCTCCAGCGCCACGGAGCATACCGCCCAACGCCGGCCGGCGATTTGACCGTCATGCCATTGCCCGGTGTCTTTTAATTTCTGCTGAATGTTAAGCAGCTGACCTTCGGAATTGTCCGGTAAAGGCTCAGGGGATAACAACTCAATTTCTTCAGAACTCAGATATTGGATTTCAAGTCCATCGGCTTGATATAAACTCATAATTATGACCTTAAGTTAACTTTACTTTTATGGGCATGGTATTTCGCTTAGATAGTTAAAAAAATGAAATGCCAATGCGTTGGACGAGAATGAATGGGGAGTATTTAAGATCGATTATGCGTTTAAGCAAGAAAATCAAAACAGCGTTTAAATTAAACCGCCAATTTTGTGTCAGTAATTGAAAAAATTCCCAAAACATAGAATAAGCGCACACCAAAACAATTGTTTAAAAGTTTATCCCTAGCGTTTATTCCGCCGCATACCCTGCAGTTTCCAGATTGACTGAGTTGTTTACCGAAAGTTCCGGTTTTGTTCAAAACAAAATGGGCAAAGCATGCGGCTAATGTCTTTAAATTATAAACTGATTTACTGGTTATTTAACTTCAAATTCCGTACGGTCATGGCCCGCATCAAGCAAAGATTTTAACCATGTCGGCATAACGCCGCGCCCGGTCCAGGTTTTTTCATGCTCGGATGGATGCCGAAATTTAACCGGTACTTTAACGCCTTTGCGCGCGCTCTTTTTATCATTCTCGATTATATCGACACCGACATCGATGGAGGCGGCCAATTCCTTAATTTGAGAAATAACTTCTTTACGTTTGTTGGCTTGTTTTTGACGTAAAATTTTCTCAGCGTTTTCTATCATGACTTGCAATTCATTTTCAGATAATTCCTGAAATTCTTTCATCTATTTCTCCGTTTTGATAAAGCTCTTTATATTACCAATTACACAATAAAAATTAAAGTCTAATTAATTATAGATAATTTTTACAAATTTCCATTAAATTTTATTCATACAGTCACAGCAAGCAAGCTTCTTCAATAACGTTTCATTTTATCCGGTTATTTTATGTAGTTTACTGAATCAATCAGTATGAATAGTTTTTAATTTAACAATTCCATATTAGCATGCTTATTTCCTTAAAAGATATGCGCTCTAAAAACTATATTATAGGTACTAAGGCCATAAGTCAGCTTAACTTGGACTTGGATAAATTCGCCGGGTAACGGAACCGTCAAGCGTTTACGAAGTCGTTAAAAGAGGGTTTGCACAACGTTTTTTTCATCCGAATGCAAGGTATAACTGTTAATATATGATGCAAGACTCTAGGCTTAGCAATATGTTCGACCACTTCGCCCCAAAGACCGGATATGCCAAATGAACAAACTTATTAAATTATTTCAAGATTCTTCTTCGTTATACGGCAGTAATGCCAGCTTTATCGAAGACTTGTATGAAAAGTATCTGGAGAACCCTGAATCGGTTGAAACCAGCTGGAAAGAGCATTTCAATAAGATTCACGGTCAATCCCGCTATGAAACTCCGCATAGCCCGGTCGTAGAGCGTTTTACCCAATTGGCAACGCGGTCGCCGGGCAGGCTGGCGCAAATTCAAGGCTTTACCGAAGAGAGCGTGAAGAAGCAATCGGCGGTTGCCCGCCTGATTGACCATTACCGCATGCGCGGGCATCAGATTGCCAAAAATAATCCATTGGGTAAAACCGCGCCGGTACCGCCGGATTTTGACCCTGCCTATTACGGTTTGACTGAACTGGATATGGATACCGTATTCGACACCGGCAACCTCTACGGCACCGACCGGTTACCGCTGAGGGAAGTCATCGCCAATCTGGAAGAAATTTACTGCGGCAGCATAGGCTCAGAATACCGGCATATCGACGACAGCAATATTAAACGCTGGATTAAAAACCGCCTGGAAAGTACCAAGTGTCATACCACTATCACTCCGGTCCAAAAACGCTGGATTTTGCAACAGTTAACCGCCGCCGAAGGGATTGAAACCTACCTACATAATAAATTTGTCGGGCAAAAGCGGTTTTCCCTGGAAGGCAGCGAATCGCTAATCCCTTTCCTGGATGAGTTGGTTCAAGGCGCCGGTGAAAAAGGCGTGAAGGAATTAGTGATCGGCATGGCGCACCGCGGACGCTTGAATGTGCTGGTGAATATTCTTGGCAAAAGCCCCAGCAGCTTATTCAACGAATTTGCCGGTACCAGTACTTTATCGCCGGGCGTGGTTTCCGGCGATGTTAAATACCATATGGGTTTTTCATCGGATATTGCCACACCCAGTGGACCGGTGCATCTTACCCTGGCATTTAACCCCTCGCATCTGGAAATTATCAACCCGGTTGTCGAAGGCTCGGTGCGCGCTCGCCAAGACCGCTCCGGCGAAAACGGCAAAAACACCGTGATGCCGGTACTGATTCACGGCGATGCAGCCTTTTCAGGCCAAGGTATCGTTATGGAAACTTTGAATATGTCACAAACCCGGGCATTTTCCACCGGCGGCACTATTCATATTGTTCTTAACAACCAAATCGGCTTTACCACCAGCAACCCTTTGGACGCCCGTTCCACGGTTTATTGCACGGACGTTGCCAGCATGATTCAGGCGCCGGTTTTCCATGTCAACAGCGACGATCCGGAAGCGGTCTATTTTGTCACCAAACTGGCGATGGATTACCGCATGACGTTCAACCAGGACGTGGTTATCGACTTGCTCTGTTACCGCCGCTTGGGCCATAACGAGGCCGATGAGCCGGCGGCAACACAACCGATGATGTACAAAAAAATCCGCGCATTATCGACAACTCGCCAGTTATACGCGGATAAGCTGATTAACGAGGGTATCTTGCAGCCTAACGAACCGGCTGACATGGTGACCAAATACCAAAACCGTCTGGAAACCGACGAAATCGTCTCCAGACCTATTTTGCAGAGCAGTATTTACTCTTATTCCACTCAGTGGAAACCTTTCATCGGCGCTGATTGGGAAAGCCCCTGCACGACAACAGTCTCTCTTGAACGGCTGCGTTTATGCGATGACCGCATGCAACGGCTGCCATCCGGTTTTGAACTGCACCCCAGGGTCGTCAAGATCATGGAAAACCGGCGCAAAATGGCGGCCGGCGCCATGCCTATGGATTGGGGTTTTGCCGAAAACATGGCTTACGCCACCTTGCTGATAGAAAAAATAGCTATCCGCATCACCGGACAAGATGTAGGCCGCGGCACTTTTTTTCACCGTCATGCCGTACTCCACAACCAGCGCAACGGCAAAAGCTACACGCCGCTGAAAAATCTGGATGACGGACAAGCGCCTATACAGATCTACGATTCACTGCTATCGGAAGCCGGTGTGCTGGGATTTGAATACGGCTATAGTACCACCGCCCCAAACACGCTAGTAATCTGGGAAGCCCAATTCGGGGATTTTGCCAATGGCGCGCAAGTGGTTATCGATCAATTCATCAGCTCCGGCGAAACCAAGTGGGGTCGTCTTTGCGGCCTGGTCATGCTGCTCCCGCACGGCTTTGAAGGCCAAGGCCCGGAACACTCATCGGCACGTTTGGAACGTTACCTGCAGTTGTGCGCGGAACACAATATGCAAGTCTGCATTCCCACCACACCGGCGCAAATTTTCCACTTATTGCGGCGGCAAATGCACCGTGCTTACCGTAAGCCATTGATTGTCATGACACCCAAAAGCCTGCTTAGGCATAAATTAGCGGTATCCACGTTGGAGGATTTAACAGATGGCCAATTTCAGAACATAATAGGTGAACAAGACCCTCTGAATCCGAAAAAAGTTACCCGCTTTATTCTTTGCGCGGGAAAAGTTTACTACGATCTTCTTGAAGCAAGACGGCATGATAACCTGGAGCATGTGGCGATTATTCGTATAGAACAGCTGTATCCGTTTCCGTCCAAACAGCTGAAAGCGGAACTTGCTAAATACCCCAATTTGAAAGAATTTGTCTGGTGTCAGGAAGAGCCGCAAAACCAAGGTGTCTGGTATCAGTCCAAACACCATTTTGCCGATCACCTTAATCCAAAGATTGAACTCTCCTATTGTGGCCGCCCGGCTTCCGCGGCGCCTGCAGTTGGTAGTTTCCGCGCACACATAGAACAACAAAAAGCCGTAGTTGAATCGGCGCTTTATGGCAAACCCTCAGGAAAATAAGATGAGCACTGAAGTATTGGTACCTAACTTACCCGAATCCGTTTCCGACGCAACCCTGGTGGCTTGGCATAAGCAACCCGGAGATTTCGTCAACCAAAATGACAACCTTGCCGATCTTGAAACCGACAAGGTAGTCTTGGAAGTTCCCGCTCCCAGCAGCGGCGTGCTGAGCAAAGTTCTTATCGACAATGGCGCCGTAGTCACCAGCGGAACCGTTTTAGCGGTGATTGAAGCGGGCGATGCCACGCAAGCCAAACCGGCCCAGCCCGCTGCCGCCATCGAAACAACCGCAGTGGACACTTCCGAAGACGATGAGGCAGAGCCTACAGACGATACCGAACCGGCGCTTAGCCCTTCAGTACGCCGCCTGATATCCGAAAACCAATTGGATCCCGCGACCATCAAAGGGACGGGAAAACACGGCCGATTGACCAAGACCGATGTGCTGGACCACCTCAATGCCCGGCGCCAACAAGAAATGCAGTCGGCCGAACCGGTTGCGCCGGTACCGGCCCCCAAAGTCGAAGCCGAACCCGAACTTCGTGCGGTGCAAACAAGTACTACCATTAGCACTGCCGCCGGTATCCGCCCGGAGCAACGGGTACCAATGACCCGGCTGCGCGCCAAAATAGCGGAGCGTTTGCTGCAGGCTCAACAAAATGCCGCCATGTTGACCACGTTTAACGAAGTCAACATGGAAAACGTCATGGATTTACGTAACCAGTACAAAACCCGTTTTGAAGAAAAACACAGCATCAAGCTAGGTTTTATGTCGTTTTTTGTAAAAGCCTCAATTGAAGCCTTAAAACACTTCCCGGCCATCAACGCCTCCATTGATGAAAACGACATTATTTACCATGGCTACTATGACATCGGTATTGCCGT
>PERF01000087.1 GCA_002928495.1 Methylobacter sp.
AGGCTTTAGGCCTTATCGTTCGGTTTTGAGGTGACTTCGCCTTCAATGGCTTGGTCTTTTTCAGAACTGCCTTCTTGCTCACCTTCTTTAAGTGCGCCACGGAAACCTTTGATTGCTCCACCCAGGTCGGAACCCAGGTTACGCAAGCGTTTGGTACCGAACACCACGATCACGATGGCTAAAACCACCAGCAAATGCGGAATACTAAAACCCATGTCAAACTCCCATTATTTTGTGAATATCGAACAGCCGGCCAAAGCGTTCAGCTTTTGCGCTGGGCTTTTTCATCCAGCCCGGACAAGCCGAAACGCCTTTGCAATTCGGCCAGCACATCATTCGGCGTCAACCCCTGATAAGCCAGCAAAACCAGAGTATGAAACCATAAATCCGCGGTTTCATAAACAATTTGCCGGTTATCGCCGGATTTTCCGGCAATAACGGTTTCAGTGGCTTCCTCGCCGATCTTTTTCAGAATACTGTCTATGCCCTTGGCATATAACCCGGCCACATAAGAACTATCAGCTGAGGCCAGTTTGCGCTCTTCCAGAATTTGCGCCAGTTGTTGAAGAATGTCACTCATTGCTTTTATAAATCAACGCAGGGTCTTTCAACACCGGCTCAACCGGTTGCCATTGCCCATCCAGCAAGCGCCGGTAAAAACAGCTTTCCCGCCCCGTGTGACAAGCTATACCGCCTGCCTGTTCCACACTGAGTAAAACCACGTCTTCATCGCAGTCCAAATAAATACCTGCCACTTTTTGGCGATGGCCGGATTCTTCGCCTTTACGCCACAATTTTCCGCGCGACCTGGACCAATACACAGCATAGCCCTCCCCGGCCGTTAGCGCCAGCGCTTCGCGGTTCATCCAGGCAAACATTAAAATTTTGCCGGAATCGGCTTGCTGGGTGATAACCGGCACCAGCCCATCTGAAGTCCAACGGATTTCATCCAGCCATAGCTTGTTCACAAACGCACCTCGATACCTTGCGCAGCCATAAATTCTTTAGCCTCGTGAATACTGTATTCGGCAAAATGAAAAATACTGGCCGCCAATACCGCATCGGCCTTGCCTTCCACAATACCGTCCGCCAGATGCTGCAACGAACCCACCCCGCCCGAGGCGATAACCGGAACCGGAACCGCTTCGCTGATCGCGCGGGTCAACGCCAGATCAAAACCTGCCCGCGTGCCGTCGCGGTCCATGCTGGTCAATAAAATTTCACCGGCTCCGTATTCCGTCATTCTAGCGGCCCATTCGATCGCGTCAATGCCGGTAGCTTTGCGGCCGCCGTGGGTAAAAATCTCCCATTGGTCGGGCTCGCCCACGGCACTGACTTTTTTGGTGTCGATGGCGACCACTATACACGATGCACCAAACCGGTCCGACGCCTCGCGCACAAATTCCGGATTAAACACCGCAGCGCTATTGATGCTGACTTTATCGGCGCCGGCTTTGAGCATGCGCTGAATATCCGCCAAAGTTCGAATCCCGCCGCCTACCGTCAAAGGAATGAATACTTCGCCGGCCACCTGCTCTACCACATGTACCATGGTATCTCGATCATGATGGGTAGCGGTGATGTCTAAAAAGGCCAACTCGTCGGCACCTTCGCGGTTGTAACGCCGGGCTATTTCCACCGGGTCCCCGGCATCGCGGATATCGACAAACTTTACACCTTTAACGACACGGCCGTTATCGACATCCAAACAGGGAATTATACGTTTGGCCAGACTCATATCACTGAAAACTTTCCGCAAGTTTTTCCGCTTCGGCAAAATCCAAAGTGCCTTCGTAGATGGCACGACCGGTAATCGCTCCCATGATACCTTCGTGCGCAACCGCACCTAAGGCTCTGATATCCTCAATAGTGGTAATTCCGCCGGAAGCGATCACCGGAATCTTGATGGCTTGCGCCAACCGGGCCGTGGCCTCGATATTGACGCCTTGCATCATGCCATCGCGGTTAATGTCAGTATAAATTATCGCCTCAACCCCGTCCGATTCAAAATGCCGTGCTAAGTCAATCACATCGTGCTTGGACAGTTTTGACCAGCCGTCAATAGCGACTTTACCGTCTCTGGCATCCAGACCGACAATGATACGGCGGGGATATTCCATGGCCATATCGCGGACAAAATGCGGTTCGTTAACCGCTTTAGTACCGATGATGACATATTCAACGCCGGCATCCAGATAGCCTTGAATGGTATCTTCATCACGGATGCCGCCGCCGATTTGCACGGGAATATCCGGAAAAGCCTCAACTATGGCATGGATCACATCGGCGTTTTTAGGTTTACCAGCCATCGCCCCATCCAGGTCGACCAGATGTAGGCGCCGCGCTCCTGCAGCCACCCAGCGGCCGGCCACGGCGACCGGATCATCGGAAAAAACGGTATCGTCGTCCATACGCCCTTGCCTGAGGCGGACACACTTACCCTCTTTTAAATCAATTGCAGGAATTAACAACATAACGCATAAAACCTCGGTGACTTATAGCCGGAAACGCTTAAGATCATTTACGATCCCTCTTTTTTTAAGTATTGCCATCCCAATGCAGAAAATTTTTCAATAACTGCAGACCTGCGGTATGGCTTTTTTCTGGGTGAAACTGTACGGCGAACACATTATCCCGGGTTAAAGCGCAAGCAAACGGCAACGGATAATCGGCCGTCGCGGCAACCACACTGCCGTTATCGGGTATAGCATAATAACTATGCACAAAATAAAACCTTGAATCTTGAGGGATATCCGCCCACAACGGATGCGGCTTTTGGTGCACCGGACTCCAGCCCATATGCGGAATTTTCAGGCGCTGGCCTTTGCTATCGAACCCGCCTTGAAAACGAACCACATGACCGGGGATTATATCCAGGCAAACCGTATGCTCGTTTTCCTCGTTATCGGTAAGCAATGCCTGCATGCCCAGGCAAATACCTAAAAACGGCTTATTCTTGGTAGCCGTTTTTATAACCTCGGTTAAATTGGCATCGCGTAAGGCTTGCATGCAATCTCTGATGGCTCCGACCCCTGGAAAAACCACGCGGTCGGCATTTAAAATGATTTCCGGTTCAGCGCTGACTTGCACCGGCACATCGGGTCCGACAAATTGCAAAGCCTTGGTAATAGAGTGCAAGTTGCCCATTCCATAATCAATCACTGCAATGTAAGACATAGGCGTGTGGAGGATTTAGAGGCTGCCTTTGGTGGAGGGCGTGATCCCGGCCATGCGCGGGTCATGGGCGGCGGCCATGCGCAGGGCACGACCGAACGCCTTGAACATGGTTTCGGCAATGTGATGGGCATTAACGCCTTTTAAATTGTCGATGTGCAGCGTCATGCCGGCGTGATTGACAAAGCCTTGAAAAAACTCGCGCAGCAAATCCACATCAAAGCGGCCAATCAAGGCGCGTGGGAATTGAACTTGATAATACAAACCGGGACGTCCGGAAAAATCCGCCGCCACGCGCGTTAACGCTTCATCCAGCGGCACATAGGCATGACCGTATCGGAAAATACCGGTTCTGTCGCCCAAAGCTTTGGCGAATGCCTGACCTAAGGTGATGCCGACATCTTCCACGGTGTGATGGTCATCAATTTGGAGATCGCCGTTGGCGTGAATGGACAGGTCAATGAGTCCGTGTCTGGCCACTTGATCCAGCATGTGCTCAAGAAACGGCACGCCGATCGAAAAGTCGGAGCGCCCGCAACCATCCAGGTTGATTTTAATTTTTATTTGAGTTTCGAGGGTGTTACGCTCGACTTCAGCAATTCGATCCGGCATTAATGCTATAAAAAAAAATTTAAGCCATTCTACTATGTTTTTTTAATTTTCCACCAAGCGCTCAAACATAAATACGTTTTTCGCGCTCGGCATCTTAATATCGTTACGCTTTGGCTGCCCTTTTGCGTTCATTTTCGGTCAGCAGCTTTTTACGCAGACGAATTGATTTAGGCGTAACCTCAACCAATTCATCCTCATCGATAAATTCCAAGGCTTGCTCCAAGGTCATTTTC
Source organism: Methylobacter sp. (assembly GCA_002928495.1). GTDB lineage: Bacteria > Pseudomonadota > Gammaproteobacteria > Methylococcales > Methylomonadaceae > WM-3-3. Next base: position 4,020 of record PERF01000087.1, read on the forward strand.
TGCACCGGAACCAAAATCAGGTTTTCATCGGTACCGGCCGCGCGAATATTGGTCAATTGCTTGGCTTTGGTGGGATTAACCACCAAATCGTTGGAACGCGAATGAATGCCGACGATCATGCCTTCGTACACCTCATCGGCATGCACGACAAATAGCTCGCCGCGCTCTTGCAGGGCAAACAAGCCATACGCCAGTGCTTTACCTTGTGTCATGGAAACCAATACCCCGCGTTTACGGGTGCCCACCTCGCCTTTTTTCATGGGGCCGTAATGGTCGAACACATGGTAAAGCAGGCCTGAACCTGAGGTAGCGGTCATAAACTCGGTTTGAAAACCGATCAATCCGCGCGAAGGCATCATGTATTCGAGCCGGACGCGACCTTTGCCGTCGGGCACCATGTTAAGCAAGTCGCCTTTACGCTCGCCCAATTTCTCCATGATTGAACCTTGGTGGATTTCTTCCACTTCGATAGTCACCATTTCAAATGGCTCGCATTTTTCCCCGTCGATTTCCCGGATAATCACTTCCGGCCGCGACACGCCCAACTCAAATCCTTCCCGGCGCATGTTTTCGATTAGTACCGACAAGTGCAGCTCGCCCCGACCGGACACTTTAAATTTATCCGGGTCGCCGGTTTCTTCTACGCGCAAGGCGACATTATGCTGTAGTTCTTTTTCCAACCGGTCGCGTATTTGCCGGGAGGTGACAAACTTGCCTTCCTTACCGGCAAACGGTGAATTATTAACTTGAAAAGTCATGCTGACCGTGGGTTCGTCAACCGTCAACGGGGGCAGAATTTCGACCGCCTCCGGATGGCAGATGGTATCGGAAATCTCCAGCTTTTCGATGCCGGTGAAGGCAATAATATCGCCGGCCTGGGCTTCCTGTACTTCGATCCGCTCCAGTCCACGGAACCCGAAAACTTGTAAAATTTTAGCGCGGCGTTCGCTGCCGTCACGGTTAACCACGGCAACTTGCATATTGGGCTTGACTGCCCCGCGCTGAATGCGGCCAATGCCGATAATACCGACATAAGTGTTGAAGTCCAAGGTGGTCACTTGCATTTGAAACGGGCCGTCTTGATCGACCGGCGGCGGGTTGACCTTTTCGACGATGGTCTCAAACAGCGGCGTCATATCGCCTTCGGTAACACTGGCATCCAACCCGGCATAGCCGTTTAACGCCGAGGCATAAACGATAGGAAAATCCAGCTGCTCGTCGGTAGCGCCTAAACGGTCGAATAAGTCGAAAGTTTGATCCACCACCCAATCCGGCCGGGCACCGGGACGGTCAATTTTATTAATGACGACAATCGGGTGCAAGCCCAAGGCAAAGGCTTTTTGGGTTACAAACCGGGTTTGCGGCATGGGCCCGTCAACGGCATCCACCAGCAGCAGCACCGAATCCACCATCGACAATACCCGCTCAACTTCACCGCCGAAATCGGCGTGGCCCGGCGTGTCGACGATGTTGATATGGTAGCCGTTCCAGTCCAATGCGGTATTTTTGGCCAAAATGGTGATACCACGCTCTTTTTCAAGATCGTTGGAATCCATTACGCGCTCGCCAACCTTGGCGTGGGCGGCAAAGGTTCCGGACTGCTGTAATAATTTATCAACCAGCGTCGTTTTGCCGTGGTCCACATGCGCAATAATTGCGATATTCCTTAATTTTTCAATCACTTTTTGGCACTCAAAGTTTAAACGTAAAAAAGCTGAAACCTTGCCTTTAACAAGGTATGAAGTTACAGGTTATGGAAAATAATGCCGGACGTTGCCGTTTAGAGTTAGCTTTGCTCCCAGGGCAACCCCGAAAAGCGCCAACCCGCCAGGGAATTACGATGTTTATTGGCATCCAGCGGGCCTTCAAAACCGTCTACGATATTCACTAACTGCCGGTACCCGGCTTGCTCCAGCACCTGGGCAGCTTCAAGGGAACGCTGACCACTACGGCATAGCAGTAAAACCGGGACAGAGGTATCAGGAACCACTTGCTTGACGGTGTCGACGAAATTGCTATTGAGTTGCCAATCCGGCGCTTCCTTCCAGGCAACATGAACCGCACCCGGCGGATGGCCGACGAAAGCATGTTCCATTTTGGTTCTGACATCGATTAACACAGCGCTAGTATTGCTTTGCAGTAATTCCCAGCACTGTTTGGGATCTAAGTTTTCTATCATTTTGCCAACCTGCCACTGTGTTTTCGGCCTATCAATTGGGCCTCGTTTCTTAAGCCTTGGCGGACATCGCCAAACGTGCCGTATTCTCTGTAAAACAAAACCTTCAGCGGCGCAAATAACCTTAGCAGCTCGTTCTCTGCCAGCAAATATTCCGGATTATTCGGGCCTTGCGGTTGGCTTTTGGCGCGCGTATACGTCTGGTAAAACAGCAGCCCGTTATCCTTTAACCTGTCTATTATCGCATCCTTCAGAGTACGGTCAAGAAACCGGCTGACAATAATGAGATCAAATGCGGTATTTTCCTGTTGCAAGCTGTCTGCCGGGCAGACTTTGGCATGAATCTTTAGACCTTGTGCCCGTGCTTGTGCATCCACAAAGTCAATAGCGGCCTTGGCAATATCCCAGGCCTGAACTTCCCAGCCGAGTCCGGCCAAAAACAAAGCATTACCGCCCAAACCACAAGCCAGATCCAGTGCCGAACCGGCTGGCGGCAGTAAAAATTCATGTTCTTTGAGAATTAAAGCCGGTTCAGGCCGGTGAGGAGGAACTTCGCGGTAAATACGATCCCATTTGGCGGCAATGGCGTCCACTTAATCGCCACTTGGCATACTGGCGCGGTGCTCCAACCACTCTTGTAAAAAGTCCATAAAACTTCTTACCTTGGCTGACAGATATTTCCGGTGCGGGTAAACGGCATGGATATCCAGAGGCGGCAACGTATAATCTTCCAAAACCACCTTAAGCTTACCCCGTTCGATGTCGCTACCCAAAATATACATCGGCAGCATAACCAGCCCCAAACCATTGATAGCGGCAATGCGGATCGGATGCGCCGCATTGGCCTGCATACGGCCGGAGACGGTCATGGTGGTATATCCACCCTCGCCTTTAAATTGCCATTTGTTGCGCGGTGGAATAGCCCAATTGCACAGGCAACTATGGTTAACCAAATCTTCGGGTTTTTTCGGAACGCCGTTTTTTTCAAAATATTCCGGCGAACCGCACACCACTTGCGGCGAACTGGCCAGTTTACGCGCCACCATGCTGGTATCTTCCAATGCACCCAGATGAATTGCCAAATCGATGCCTTCGTCTATCAAATCGCCGGGGCTACCTTGCAACACCATATCCACCAACAAATCCGGGTGTAATTTTAAAAACTCCGCCAAGGCTCGGGCAATATGGGTGGCGCCGATTACCGGCGGCGCGCTGATCTTGAGCACCCCCCTGGGTTCGGTTTGCAAATGCGTCACCGCCGCTTCCATTTCCTCGACATCCGCCAGCACTTGCTGACAGCGCTCCAGATAGGAAGCCCCGACCTCGGTCAAGCTTAAACTCCGGGTAGTACGGTTAAACAAACGCGTCCCCAGGTTACCTTCAAGCTGCATGATATGTTTAGTTGCCATGGCCCTGGAAATCCCCAAATCCCTGGCGCCGCCTGCAAAGCTCCCCGACTTTGCAACACGTACAAAAACATTCATGCTGGTTAGTTTATCCATACAAACCCCTGTAAATGGAAATAAATAGTATTAACAAAGCGTCCTGCGACTTTGCTCAGGTAGCTTCCGGGTTTAATTTAATCCGGAAGTTACCTTTTGAGAGTGAATATTATTAAATTATCTTATAAAAGGAAACAATAAATTTATTAAAAGCCTAATTGTATCCAAAAATTATACCTGTATAGTAGCCACAACATTTCAATGAAGTAGTGTCCATTGAAAGATCGATTGAGCTACGGTGCAATGTGTTCATTCGGTTCCACCTCCTGGTGTTGTACCTGCAAGCAGATCCTCCTCATTTTTCTGCTTGATTTTTTAGCCTCTCATTGTTTATCGATGAGAGGCTTTTTTTATGCCTTCAATATTGATTATATCTTAATGAATATAATTAATTAGGATTCCGATATTCAGGAACCAGCCGTTGCAAGAGCTCTAGCAATTCAGCCGTCTGATTAGATTCGCATAACCGGCCAAGCTGCCTAAGGTTTTCCGCTAATCCCGAGCTACCGCATGCGCGCGCCTGAGCCAACAAGAGTTTTTCATAACCGGTTGCTTGTAAAGGCTCTTGTTCATGAAAAAGCTCTTCATGCAGTTTTTCACCCGGCCTTAACCCAATGTAGTTTATGGCAATATCCTCGCCGACACGCTTACCGCTTAAACGGATCATTTGCTCCGCCAGATAAGCTATTTTTACCGGCTCGCCCATGTCCAAAACGAATACTTCCGCGCCTTGACCGGCGACACCGGCTTGCATGATTAATTGACACGATTCCGGAATGGTCATGAAATAACGACTAATATCGGGATGGGTAACCGTTACCGGTCCGCCCGCCTTAATTTGCTGCCTGAACAATGGCACCACGCTGCCCGCAGAATCCAGCACATTACCGAAACGCACAGTAATAAACCGGGTGTTGGCTTCGCCGTTCAGATTCTGGCATAAAATTTCGGCTATGCGCTTAGTTGCCCCCATGACGTTGGTGGGATTGACCGCCTTATCCGTGGAAATCAGGATAAATTTTTCCACTTGAGCAGCCATAGCCGCTTCGGCAACGGTTTGGGTGCCCAACACATTATTCCTTACCGCTTCGCAAATTTGCTGTTCCAACAACGGTACATGTTTGTAGGCGGCAGCATGGAAGACAATATCGGGCGAAAATTGGCTCATCACCCGGGCGATAGTTTGACAATTAGCCACATCCCCCAATACCGGCACGTGGCTACTATTGCCATTAATCCGCTTAAGTTCGCTATCGATTTTGTAAAGATTGAATTCGCATTGATCCAGAATAATCAACTGCGCCGGCCGGGTGCGGATCAACTGCTTGCAAAGCTCCGAACCGATGGAACCGCCCCCGCCGGTAACCAAAATGCATTTGCCTGTCAGCCCTTCAGTGATTTCCGACCAATTCAATTGGATGGGCGCGCGGCTCAAAATGTCTTCAATCGAAACATCGCGTAAACTCTCGCGCGTACTTTTGCCGGACAACATAGCCTTGACCGAAGGCAACATCAGGAATGGCACGGAACATTGTTCACAAATTTCGACGATTCGCCGCATTTGGCTATCGGTAGCGGACGGAATGGCAATCAAAATAACTTCAATTTCCAAAGACTGCACAAACACCGGCAGTTGGTCTATGCTACCGACGACACGCAGCCCTCTAACATCACATCTTCGCCGATGCGCGGCATCATCCACAAACGCTACCGGCACATAGCCGGATTGTTCGCTTAAAAGGTCGCGCGCCAGCATTTCCCCCGCCGCCCCCGCGCCAACAATAATGGCACGTTGGCCGGTACGTTCCATCAAGATACTTTCTTTCCAAAACCGGTAGCATAGCCGCGGCACACTCAACAACAACAGCAGCAAACCAACATACAAAGACGGTACCGCGCGCGGCACGCCTTGCAAACGATCGTATAAAAACAGGCCGGCCATAATCAGGCAAATGCCGATAAATACGGATTTGCCGATGCGGATTAAATCCGGTAAAGAGGAAAACCGCCAAACGCCGCGGTAAAGCCCCAATTGCCAAAACACCACAGCCTGAATCAAGACCACATAAGGTAGACCGGTTTTTAAATCGGTATAAAAAGGCTCGGGAATCCGGCTTAGGTTAAAGCGCAGCCAATAAGCGCCGAACCAAGCAACGGCGGTCATCAACACATCATGGGCAAAAACGGTTGTGCGCGAGCGAAACTTAAATCTCACAGACCCTCTTCACTGGCCAAATCAACAAAGCGTGGCAGTATATCAAAATAAAAACAATGCTTTAAAAAACTCAACCCTTACCGGCGTTAAATTTTAGAACCAGCACGATCAACGGAATATATGCCGCCATTAAAACCAGCCAGGCGTATTCAGGTTGCAGCAGGCAAATCCAAGCCCAGGGTAACAGCCAAGTCAAATTGATCAGCCATACCGCCCTGACTACTTTAATGTGGCCATAACGCCGGGCCGCGTGCTGGTAGGCATGGCAACAATGCGCTTCATACCAGGTTTGCCCGCTACAATAACGCCGAAGCAAGGTAACGCTGGCATCGGTTACAAACAGGCCGGACAAAATCAAACCGGCATACAGCATCGCGGGCTTGGCATGGCCGGCAGCCAACATCAACACACCTAAAGCAAACCCTAAAAAACCGCTACCGACATCTCCCATAAAAATTTTTGCCGGCGGCCAATTCCAGATTAAGAAACCCAGGGTAGTTACACCCAAAGCCAGCGATAAAAACCCCTGTCCATCGACCTTAAAACCGGTAAAAACAGCTAATGCCAATGCCATGAAGACGGCTTGTGAGCCGGCAATGCCGTCTATGCCGTCCATAAAGTTAAACAGATTTAGCCACCAAACCAATGCCAAAACCGCAATCGCATAACCCCATACCCCTAAATCAATCGTTGCCTGCATTACCGGTATAGCCGGCAAACCCGCCAGCAGCAAACTGGCAACAATGGCACTGCTAAGATGGATTAAAAGCCTGATACGAATACCGACAGGCCGGTGATCATCCATAAAGCCGATGACTGCGACCGGAATTCCCGCCAATAAAGCCAAAACAAAATCCAATTGGATCAGATTATTGACATAACCCCAAAAAACCGCGACGAAAAAGACCACTACGATTGCCAAACCGCCGCCCCGCGGAGTAGGCAGGTTATGTGAACTGCGTTGATTGGGGATGTCCAAAAGATGTTTTAGCGCATAACACCGGATCAGATAAACCCCGGCATACGCCAACAAAAACACCCCGACCCATGCCAATACCAGCCAATAACTCATCGCTGGGCCCGATATTCCGCAACTGTTTCTGTTAACGCCTGCATCAAACCGACAGGAGGCGCCCACTGCAAGCGTTGAGATGTTAAGCTGGCATCAACTTCCAAATCGCTACACAGCCGCTGCGCCAAGTCTGCTTTACCGGCAAGCTTAAGCAACAAAGACAACAGGTCTTGCGGGATTGGTAACAAGCGTGAAGATTTACCCATAGCGTTAGCGATAAGCCAAAGCAATTCAGTCGTCGACACCGCCCCACCGTCACTCGCCAAAAAAGTTTGTCCGGCGGCAGCAGGATGGGTAAGGCAAACGCGGATCAAATCGGCCAGATTAGGCACCGCCAACAAACTGCGCCGGTTATGGATTGCCCCCAAGGGTAAAGGTAAACCAAGCTCAACATAGCGAAGTAAAGCCTGAAAATTGGCCTTGACCCCCGGCCCATACAACAGCGGCGGACGAATGATGACGGGTTCCAAGGCAGACTTCTCCGCCAGTTGTTTTAACCCAAGTTCCGCTTGGAATTTTGACAGCGCATAGCCGCCAACCGGATTGACCTTATCGTGCGCGGTAAACGACTGCCCGGGCAAGCTGAACTCCCCGTTGACCTTAATA
>PERF01000088.1 GCA_002928495.1 Methylobacter sp.
CCAAGAACCCATTCCACATAGCCGGTAACGCTGAGCCGGCGCGGACGGCCGGAGTGATTGGTCAAGGTTAACGAGGAAATTTTAATTGGATCATCCGGACTGACCATTTGCAGTAAATCACTATGAATGCCATGGGAGGCGTGTTCAAAACGGCTATAGCCTTGACCATGACGGATGACATAACCGGCATTTTCGATGCGAATGGGCAGGGCGGTCGGGCTCCATAACGCATTATCTTCATCGTCGCGGATGTAAAACACTTCCCCGGGCGGATCGCGAACCGGATCGTTCGACCAAGGGGTGAGCTGGTTTTCCCGGCTATTGCCGCACCAAGTGCAGCCACTGCCTAATTCAGAGACCATAAAGCCAAATTCCGCGTTGGCGATCACATTACTCCAAGGCGCCGGTGTCCATTGGCCTTTGTCCAGCACAATGACATATTCTCGGCCTTCGTCGGCAAAGCCGCCCAAACCGTTAAAAAACTCCAGCTCGGGCAGAGCCAGTGACACCGTCTCGTGCGGTTTTACGGCAATGGCATGGGGTAACGCCAATGCCGCAATGGATTTTGGATAACGTAGCACTTGTTCAACTAGCGTGCCTCGATTGCTATTTAATACGGCACGGGCTGCGGTTTGCAGCAGCAGCTTTTCGGCATCAGCTAAAAGATCTGCCCGTAACACAAAAACAGCACTTCGATTGCCGTGCTCATTTTCGGACGACCGCGCCTGATTTTCTCGCACCATCCCTTGCAGAAAGCTTTGAACTTCATCTACATACGAGCTTTCTTTTTCATTCACAATCACCAAATCCACGGCTAAGCCCTTGATGTTCCAATACTCGTAAGCGCGCAGCAATTGCTCGACAATGGCGCGGTCTTCAGGCTCAAAAACGCGCAATAACACGATGGGCCTATCGCCCGAGATGCCGTATTGCCACAAGCCGGTCACATTGTGTGTATTCAGTTGCATGGTTTTGCCGGCCGGTCGCAAAGACGGGTCGGCAAATAACAACCGGTTGGCTAAATATTGAAATAACTGGGCCTCATCCGGTTTGATGCGCAGATGATGCAGTTGCACATGAGCATGCGTCCAGGCTAAGGCCGATACGCGTTCCCAAATCGTTAGGTTACGGTATTTGTCGGCTAATTCCAGGATAGCTTCGCGCGATTCGGCTACCAAAGTTGTGAAAGTCAGATGTTCGGTTGCGCCGGCGTTGATCTGTATTCGGGTGCGTAAACTGAAGATCGGATCGAGCACGGCGCCGACAGTATTGCTTAACGGCCGTCCATCCATTACCGCAAGAGGTGCGCGCAAGCTTTGCCCGCGGCCGATAAAACGGCTGCGATCGGTTTCATATTGCAATTCACCGGCGGTTTGCCGGTCGGCTAAAACATGTGCCGCCCAAAGGCTCTTGTCTGTAAGTATCCGTGGACGTCTTTGCGCGATCAACCCCCGCGCCTGCGCTATGAATTCGGTCTGGACAAATAGATTGGAAAAGGCGGGATGCGCAATATCGGCGGCACCGGCAGTCAGGACAATTTCGGCATAAGACGTTACTTCTATCTCCTGAGTGAAATCGCTATTATTGGTTAAACTCAGTCGCCGGACTTCCGCATCATCTTCCGGTGAAACCACAATCTCCAAACTACTGCTAATGTCGCCATCGATTCGGGTAATACGCACCCGGTCTTCCATAAACACCACATCGTAGTGATCAGGCGTTATCGTGGTCGGTTGATATCCGGCAGACCAGACCTTACCACTGGCGGTATCGCGTAAATACAGGTAACTGCCCCAATTATCGCGGGTGACATCTTCGCGCCAGCGGGTTACGGCCAGATTACGCCACAAACTATAACCTGAGCCCGCTGCTGTCATCATCACGGAATAGCGGCCATTGGCTAACAAATGCGTGGCGGGTATGGCCGACATTGGCGATGGCGCTCTACGCACCGGCGGCAGGACAGTTTCCTTAACCTCGGCAAGCACATCCGATATTGGCAAGTTGTTGGTATCCATGCCTTGGCGGTATGCGCTCTTGCAATAGCAAGTCGGCGGATTTGACCAGAACCGAGCGATGGAATCGGTGGCGCATAATGCCATTGTGAATGACATTGGCAAATGCCAGCAACGACATGCCTTGATGATGCGCCATGTAGCAACGCACCACGGCAACTTGCTTGCCTTCAGCCAGCCGGATGGGGGTAAAGTCCAAGGCTTCATAATAGCCGAATTGACCTAGAGCCCCAGTGGCTGTCAGGCGGTTAAAGTTTTCCGTGGCCGCATGCGGAAAATACATGGCGGCCAAAGCGGTGGCATAAGGCGCAATCACCAATTCTTCACCTAAGCCGCGTTTCATGCCCAGGCCGGGCACGCCAAAGGCGGAATATTGATAAGTTAACCATAAATCCCGGCCATTGAATGCCGATTCCGAAACCCCCCAAGGTACTTTGCGTGCTTTGCCGTATTCAATCTGGCGCTTGATAATCAACCGGCAAGTCTGATCCAGCAAGCTGTAACGCGGGGTAAAAGTGACCAAGGACGGCATTAAATATTCAAACATGGAACCGGACCAGGATAGCAACACTTTGCCTTGAGCGACGCGCGTTAAGCGTCGGCCTAAATGAAACCAATTGGTTTTAGGAATATCACGTTTGGCGATAGCGATAAAACTGGCTAAGCGAGCTTCCGAGGCTAATAAATCATAATAACTAGGATCTAATGCCCCTTCATTGACGCCATACCCCAGCGACAGCAATTGCCGTTGCGGATCGTATAAACAACTAAAATCCATTTCTTGGAATAAGCCATCAGCAGCCAGAATAATGTTATGCAAGCGTTGGCAAAGTTCGGATACCTGCTTTTCCGCGTGTTTCAAAGCCATTACCAAGCGCTTTAATTCGGCGGCCGGGAGCCACTGATTTTCCACCACCTGTAGCTCGATTAATGCTTGCGTATAATGGCTTTGGCTTGCTGATAACGGTGTTGCCAATGACAAGTTTAAGGTGTCAAAGGCTTTAATATCGGGGCTTTGTTGCGTTATAGGTGAGCACAGTCCGGCAAAACCTAACCAGGGCAGCAAGTTTTCCATATCTTGACGGTGCGATTTAATATCCGCACACAGCAATCTTGCCCATGCTAAAACTTCGCTGTTTTCGCCATCGCCGCGTTCTACTGCAAAGGCATGGGCTAAATCCAATAAATTTTCACTGCACAGCGTCAATTGTTGCCAGCACCTATGCCAGTCTGCCGGCGTTGAGGGCGCAAGTTGTAAAAGCCTTCCCAATTCATCCAGTTTAAGCTGTAGTTCTTTTAAGGTGACGGTTTGAGTGCGTTTTACATCACTGATTTTTAATAATTCCGCGGTCAGAAGTTGATGACTATCCGCCATACCGATTAAGGCGGCCGTAAAATCCAGCGGGCAGTTAAGCATTTCCCGGCACGCTTCGGACAAGGCGACTAAATGGCCGGCTAAATTTCCGCTGTCCACGGTGGAAACATACTGCGGTTCCAGCGTGTGCAAATCACTGGTGTCGTACCAGTTATAAAAATGCCCGTGCCAACGCGGCAAGATGCTCAGCGTGGATAACGTCGCCTCCAATTTGCTTACAGTATCGATTAAGCCCAACCAGCCGAAATCCCGTGCGGCAACAACCGACAATAAATACAAACCGAAATTGGTCGGCGAACTGCGATGGGCAATAACGGGGCTGGGGTCTTCTTGAAAATTATCAGGTGGAAGATGGTGTTCGCCTGCCGTTACAAACTGGGTAAAAAACCGCCAGATGCGACGGCCAATTAAGCGTAATTGCACGCTATCTTGTGCTAATAGAAGTTCATCCTGATCGATACGCGGGGGCAAGCTCAGCAAACGCGCCAATAATGGCGCCGTCCACCATAACAAAAGCAAAGGTGCCGCCGACATAAAGCCGGAGGGATTAAAAATCAGGATAATCGCCCCTACCGTCAACACCATGGTCGAGGCATTAAACATCGGCCGAATTAAGCTCTTTAAGGCATGTCCCGCTTCAGCTTTAGCTTGCAGCGCGGTCACCCACTTTAATAATTTGCGCCGGGTAATCAGTAATCGTAGTAAGGTACACACTATGGCGTCTGTCATTAGCCAAGCCTGTTGCGCCAATAAGGTCAGCGCTATAAAGCTGGTGCCTAGGGCGAGCAGGATGTGCTTAAAAGCGGCTTTGATATGGGCGCTGCCTGAAATGCCTCGCCCTGGCCAGCTAACGCTTTCCGCAATTGCCATAACCGCAGAGAATGCCAAGGCCACTAAAATAAAGCTGAGCAGAGTTAACAACGGGGCATCGGGAATAGCCAGGCTGACAACCAAAGCTAAAAACGTACCTGGTGCGGATAATGAGCGCCGAAGGTTGTCGAACATTTTCCAGCGTCCAATCAGTGGTATGCCTTTTCCGGCCAGACCCAATATCCAGGGCAGCAATTGCCAGTCGCCTCGTGTCCAGCGATGTTCGCGTGAGGCCGCCACGTCCGAGTGAGACGGAAATTCTTCAAAAAACTCAATATCGCTCACTAGGGCGCAACGGGCGAAGATGCTTTCAAAGAGATCATGGCTCAGTTGGGTATTATCCGGCACCCGTTGCGCTAAAGCGGCTTCAAAACTGTCAACATGATATAAACCTTTGCCGCTATAGGTGCCAAGCGCAAATAAATCTTGATAAAGTTCGGATGTCGAACTGGAATATGCATCTATGCCGGAGGCGCCGGCAAAGATTTGATGGAACAGGGAGTGTTCCTCACGATGCGGCAAAGTGGGCGTAACCCTAGGTTGTAGAATTCCGTAGCCATCGATCACACGCTGATGATCGTTATCAAACACCGGCTGGTTAAGTGGATGCGCTGCAACACCAACCAATTGTGCTACCACGCCCATCGGCAATTTAGTGTCCGCATCCAGGGTAACGACATAATTAATATTGGCGGGGACGGCCACTGAATGGCCGGCTATTACAAGAAATGAAGTATCGGTTGAGCCACGCAGCAAGTGATTAAACTCATGTAATTTGCCGCGTTTGCGTTCCCAGCCCATCCAACGGTTTTCACTGGCGTTCCATAGGCGTTTACGATGAAACACAAAAAACCGCTGCGCATTATATTTAGTATTTAATGCCGCTACGGCGGCGCCGGCTACATTGAGTAATGCGCTGTCTGAAGCGAGATGCTCCTGATCGGCATCCTCCCAATCGGATAACAGGGCAAAATAGACATGGTCACCCGGATTTGCCAGATAACGAATCTCCATTTGTGCAATCTGCTGCGATATATCGGCGGCATTTTTAAACAAGGTCGGCACCACCACAAAGGTACTGAGCTGTTCCGGGACGCCCATGAGCAATTCCAGCCTGGGCAGGTAACGCGGCGGCAGATGGGCAATAATAAAACGATTGACCAAGGCCACCGCCATGTCCGAGGCCGGAAAAAACAGCAACAGTATCAAAAACACCAAAGGCAAGCCGGTTAGCCCGGCTTGCAGGATTGCCGTTAACGGCAAGCTGAGTAATGCCAGGGTTAATAGCGCCAGGCTGCCAATATATGCGGTACCGGCGCAAGCAATATAAGTCCGTAACAAGTGCTGTTTTAGTGTGGCTTTAAATTTAATTTCGCGTTCGAATGGGTATCGGCCCGTGCCGATTAAATAATACCCGGGATCTAATTGGCGAAGGTCGGTATTGACATCAAAGCTCAGCTGCCGAATTTTATCTACCAGTCGCTTTGCAATCTCAAGCTCAGAATGCGGGGAATATCGGGCAAGCTCTTCGATAGCATGCCGATAGCGGTCACGGGTTAAAAAATCCATTGCCTCATAACCATCGCAAGCTCGTAAATGCTGATCGACCAAGCTCACTTGCTCGACAAATTGCGGCCATTCAAACGCCGATATGGCGCGCATACTGGTAATAATATTTCTAACGGTCAGATTATCAGCTATTTGGTCGGCATGCTCCCTATGCACAATATCATCCAGACTGAGACCTTGTTCTACTAGCCAGCCGTTTAAAAAGTCTAATGACAATAAAATGCCGGGATGCGGATCATGCAAGCGCTGTAAAATTTGTACGGCAAAAGCCTGGCGCAAGGCGAGATCGGGTAAAATCGCCAAGGGTAACTGCGGCTCTTGCTGATCCCGGTTAATATTTAGCTCAAGTTGATCGACAAACTCATCGGCCAGCCGTCTGCCTTCTTGCGAACGAATAATGCGAATTGATAACCTTCGCAGATTCTCCACCAAAAGTAACCGCAAGGTAATGGGTATCGCCCAGAGCTCTCCCAAAGTTAATGGATCAACGCTTTGGTATGCCTGAATAAATTGAGTGAGTACTTCCGGGGCAAAGCGGCTATCGGTATGGGCAATCAACGCCCAGGTAATGCCATAAACGCGTGGGTAACCCGCCAGTACGCCATCGGCTAACTTGGGTAATTCACGGTAAAAACTTTTCGGTAAATCTAGGTGAATATCGCTAATTTGTTCCTTAATAACGTGAAAGTTATCAAGTAACCATTCAGCCGCAGGCGTTATCGCGTGTTGTTCTTGCGCCGATTTGGCGACGGCTTTATACACCTCAAATAAGATTTTTGAGTTTTCGTGCATCCTAGGCAGCAGGTTTTGTCCTGTTTTTTGAACGCTTATTTTTTGCGCTTGCGCCAAGCTGACAGCATGCTGAGCTAAGCGTTCGACGCTGAAGAGCTCAAAGCGGATGGGCAATTCTCCGTCCGGATGTTCCACTCGGTTATGCCGTCTACGCTCGTTCCGTTTTACCATGATCTCTTCTCCCTACTAAGCTTACGGTTGGAAAACCCTACCCGGAGTCAGCCAATTCTGCTCCAGGTCATTCACGTATTTATGGGAGGTGCGGCCTTGTTGGCCTTATTTGAATTTAGTCACCGCAACAGCCAAGCCGGATCTAAGATCATCCCAGACTTTGTCAGCGGTTTCTCTGGCGGCCTCCCAGGCCTCACCACTAGCTGCTTTCATCGTTTTCATCTTGGTATCGGCATTGGTTTGCAGAGCACGTAGGGCATTCAGTTCCTGATGGTATTTCAGTTTAGTGATGCCGACTGATTTTTCGGTTTTAGCATTTAACTCATCAATTTGAGCACTCCAGCCTTTAAGTTCAGCTGCAAAGTTTTCTATATATTCGTCTTTTGTTGTCATTAGTTTTCTCGATTATTGGAGGGGACAGTGGATGGATGCCTAATCGGTCTGCAGCAAAATGGCATGTAATATGGCTGAAGACACCAACTGAATATTTACACCTGAGCCCGGATGTGCCCACATTCAGCCACTTTAACCAAGCTCAAAGGTACCCGAGAAATCTCATTGCTTTCCGCTTCACTAACATAATTAAGGGGTAAGCGGCCTACTGCAAACAGCTAGGCTAAAATCCACCAGAAGCCATTAGATACGACTCCAGGATTGAAGTCAGTGCGCTAGCGAACATAGCTCGCTACGGCGTGCTATAAGCAATAAATGGATGGGCTAAGTCATTCAAGGCATGGAGATGGGAATAAAGCTTTTGGATGCCTTCCGCTTTATTCCCATATCACGTTAGATTCCGCTTTGGCTGCGGTTGAAAGTAAGTCAATTAGGGGTAGGGCTCTATGAACTATGCTTACCGATGCCCCGTTGGTAGACGATGGTAACGCTTTTTTCAGGTCAATAGCAGTTTTCAGCCGGTTTAGGGCGTCAGGAATATCGGCTGCCAGGATGGCGCCGGGAACGGTCGCGCTATGCCCCATCATGTTTAGTAATTCCAGCGCAATATCGCCAAACATCATGATATGGGGGTGGGCATCGGTCTTAAAAGTCACCAGCATTGCTGTATTCTCAAAATAAAATTTAGTGATCTCGCGTATGTTAATTGCCGGTCACAGGTGCAAGCGACAAGAGCTAATCAAGATAATGCGGTTATGTACGGTAGCGTACAGATAAAAGCCGGCTCAGGCGGTATAAATAATCCATAGCGGATCTTGAAACTCATCTTTCCGGTTAAAGTGACGACCAGTGTGCCGGAAACGGTTTCAACCATCAAGCATGATTCGAATTAAAAAATAATTTCAGTGTTACCCGTCCTGTAAGATTTAACACACTGATTTAACAGGCAGTTTGGCAGGTTAACCGGATGGGCGAATGCCGAGTTTGCAAACTGTTTAAAACCAACCACTCCATCCGAAACATTATCAAAGAGGTAATTATGAATGATTTATCAATCAATGAAACCACGCCCGAGTCGCTGCAAGCCTTAAAGCGGTTGACGGCAACGGTTTACCTATGCCAAGTGCTCACATTTGCTTTTTTTGGCGTGCCAATATTAATTGGTGCGGCAATCAATTTTTTCAAGCGCAAAGAAGTCCAAGGTACTTGGCTGAAATCGCATTTTGACGCGCAAATTAAAACGACTTGGATTGCTTTGGCGGGGTTTGCAATTTCGGGCCTTACCTTTGAATTCGGTATCGGTTTTTTTACCTTAATCATTACCGTGCTGTTAATGATCTATAGAATTGCGGTTGGTTGGTATGCACTGACTGACAATAAGCCCCTTAAAGATTGAATCAATGCAAGGTTTTATAAAAGCACGTAGTCTCAGCGAGGCTGGCTTATCAAACGGCCGGTGTAGTTGAAAGGGGCATTTTGTTGACCAAGCCGTGCGGAGTTAATGCAGTTAGCGCAGGATTCTGTGTTACAAAACCATAATCACAAAACAGTTAACCCTATTTAGCCCTATAAAATATTTAAAAGCACCCATGATTGATGCAATAAACCCAAGACAAAACCACTTGCTTGCTGTTTTTGAGGACGAAGAAAAAGAATTGATTTCATCGCAACTTGAGTTAGTAAAGATGCCATTAGGTGAAGTTCTTTATGAATCCGGCGGTGAACTGCGTTATGTTTATTTTCCTGTCGATTGCATCGTCTCGCTGCTTTATGTGCTTGAAGATGGGGCATCCGCCGAAATTGCGGTAGTTGGAAATGAAGGCATTCTCGGCATTGCCTTATTCATGGGGGGAGGCACCATGCCGAATAGGGCTATTGTCCAAAGTGGGGGTCATGCTTACCGATTGCGCGGCAGTATTTTGCTGGAAGAGTTCAATCGAAACGGTGTGTTGTTGCATCTGCTATTACGTTATACCCAGGCATTGATTACCCAAATGGCGCAAACCGGCGTATGCAACCGGCATCACTCGGTAGATCAGCAACTGTGCCGTTGGTTATTGTTAAGCCTGGATCGCTTGTCTTCCTGTGAACTGATCATGACTCAGGAACTGATCGCCAATATGCTGGGTGTTCGCCGCGAAGGAGTCACCGAAGCCGCCGGTAAATTACAGAGGGCAGGTTTGATAAATTACCACCGTGGACATATCACAGTGTTAAACCGGGAAGGTTTAGAGGCGCGGGTCTGCGAATGTTATCAAGTCGTCAAAACCGAGTACGATCGCCTGCTGCCGCATCATTTAATGATACCTAAGTGACGCTTCTACCGTTTTGCCATTATCCAGGCGCCTGTTAATTGCATTTTTTAGTGCGCCAACACACAGAGTTCACTTAACTATTACAGTAAAGTTTGATGCCAGAAGAATGTTAACTAGGTAGTTTGTTCCGTATCAGTTTTGATTAGCTCGTCCGGTTTCCTGAATCCATAATGAATCAACAACACGTGCAACCGACGTCCGCCATTCCGCCGCATAACTGTTTGCTGGCAGCATTGCCTGCGCAAGATAGAGAGCGTTTGCTCAAACATTGTGATCTAATCGCGCTAAATTTTGCCGATGTGCTTTATTGTGCGGGCGATTCCATTTCACATGTTTATTTTCCGATTGAAAGTATTATTTCCCTGGTGAAACCGGTTGCAGGCAGCTCGGGCCTTGAAGTTGGTTTGGTAGGTAATGAAGGCTTGCTGGGGGTAACATTGATTTTAGAAATTGACAGGGCGCCATTTCATGCCTTAATTCAAGGAGCCGGAACTGCTTTGCGTATCGCTGCGCCACCATTCCTTAAAGAATTAAAACAAAGCCCTGCCTTACAATTGCTGCTGAAACAATATCTTTATGTCTCGATCAATCAACTTGCCCAAACCGCCGCTTGTACCCGTTTTCATGTCGTTGAGAAACGCCTGGCGCGCTGGTTATTAATGACGCAAGACCGGGCTCATGCCGATACTTTTCATATTACGCATGTTTTTCTGGCCTATATTTTAGGGGTGCGCCGGGTCGGCATTACTAAAGCGGCCAATTCACTGCTAAAGCAAAAGCTGATTAGTTATCGGCGCGGCATTGTTACGATTGTCGATCGTGCCGGACTAGAGGCCGCCGCTTGCAACTGTTATCAAGCAGATAACAACATCTACGCGCTGATCTTAGGTGGCGTTGAAAAATAATCCCGTAAAAATCAGGTTAAGCGGGCTGTACCCTTGTGTTAAAGCCTACGGTTAAATTTCTCTGACATCCACGGACACAGTCATCAAAGGGGTATGTGCCGACGCGGCCTGAAAAGCGCCTGATATCGGGGGTATTGCTTCCGGATTCCGGCTGACCGCGACCGCAATATGGTTATTACCCGCCAGTAATCCGGATGTTGAGTCAAAACCTTTCCAGCCGGCTCCTGGTAAATAAACCTCAGCCCAAGCATGGGTAGCTCCTTGTTCCGGCGGCAATGTGGGGGAATGTTGGTAACCGCTTACAAAGCGTGCGGCTAATCCCAAACAATGACAGGCTTCTATAAATAAGGTGGCAAAATCCCGGCAGCAACCGGCTCCGCTAGATAAGGTCTCCGTGGGCGATTGTACCCCGGCAGTTTCCCGTTGTTGATAACGAAAGCCGGTAGCAATCGCTTTATTAATCCATTCCAAAAGCAAATAGGTTTCAACGATTTGCCCCGTCGTCCAAAATTGCTGTAGCCACGTTTTTAACTGTGCTTGGTCTTGCTCGAACAAGATCGACAGATAAGGCGTCAAATCCAATAGTTCGTTAGCTTGATAGCGAAAAGGGTAGCGCACGGCATAGTCTGCGACTAAAAAGTCTAAGGGCTGATCATCGTAATGCTGCAAAATTACCCGGCTTTCAATGGATAGCCGGTTGCCGGGTTGGGTAAAACGCACATTGACTAAGGTATTGTCATACACATCGCGTTGCCACTCGAGTTGATACTCTGGCGAGATGATAAATTCAGCCGATTCAATATGAACAAAATGACTTTCGCGCGGAGCCAGTAATAATCGGTGCGGAGAAAAAGTAACTGCTTCAGCGAATTGGTAAGTTGTCAGATGTTTAATTTGCAGCCGATGCATAAAGTGTTCTCCAGGACG
>PERF01000089.1 GCA_002928495.1 Methylobacter sp.
ATTGCGTTGAACACGATAACGGTTAATCCGGCGGCAGGTCCGGACACGCTCAACTGTGATCCGCTAAGCCAAGACACAATCAAACCGCCGACCATGCCGGCAATCAATCCTGAAAACAAGGGAGCCCCTGACGCCAGTGCTACGCCCAAACACAGCGGCAAGGCAACTAAAAAAACTACTATTCCCGCCAAAGCATCATTTTTAAAACTTTGGCGGTAAAAATGTAAGGATGAAAACGACATGCGGCTACCTCTAGAAAATACTCAAATCAAACGAGTTGCTCATACTGATAAATAGCATCAATTTGAGTATCAGGGTACAAAGTGACCAAAGGCTTAAGCAAACCATCCCGTAGGCCATAAACCCAGCCGTGTAACACCGGTTGCTGGTGAAGATGCCAGGATTTTTGAATAATCGACGTGTGCGATAATGCTTTCACTTGCTCCTTAACATTAATCTCCACTAAACGATCAACGCGTTCTTCTTCGGTAGGCAGACTATCGATTTCATCTTTATACAAACGGTAAACGTCTTTAATATGCATCAACCATTTGTTGGTAATCACCAAGTTTGCGCTTTGTTTGCCCAAAGCCGCTTTGATCCCTCCGCATCCGTAATGGCCGCACACAATGATATTCTTGATGCGAAGCACTTCAACGGCATATTGCACCACGCTTAAACTGTTAAAATCAGTCGGTATCAATTGATTGGCAATATTGCGGTGGATAAAAATTTCGCCCGGACTGGCATTAACAATAATTTCTGCAGGAACTCTGCTGTCTGAACAACCGATCCATAAGAAATCCGGGGTTTGCTCTTGTGAGAGCTGCTGAAAGAAATTCGGTTCTAGTTTCTGTTTCTCAGTCGCCCAGGCCTTATTTTGCAAGAGTAATTTTTCGTAGGTTTCCATAAATATTCCTAATCAGTGTTAAATTACATTTGCTTTAGATACTAAACGCACAATGCAGGTATAAATTGTTAATCTAAAGATTTAACCTTTCAAGAAGCTTTCAAAATTATACTTTATGAGAATTTTATTGATAGAAGATGATTCAGTTCTAGCTGACGGACTGCTAAATACGCTGGGAAACAACGGCTATGCTGTTGAACTGGCATCAACCGGAGCTTATGCTGAACAACTGTTGCTGGCTCAGGATTTCGACCTAGTAGTGCTCGATTTGGGCTTGCCGGACATGGATGGGTTACAATTTTTGCGCAAGTTGCGTCAGCGAAAACTGCCGCTGCCGATTTTGATCCTGACGGCACGCGATGCAATCAACGACCGTATTGAAGGCATAGAGCAGGGCGCCGATGATTACATGACCAAGCCCTTTGAACTTCGGGAACTGGAAGCGCGGATCCATGCCTTAATCCGACGCTGTTATGGCGGATTTAACGATAATATCCAACTGGGCCAGTTAAGCCTGAGTACGCTGGAACAACAAGTTTTAGCCGATGGCCAACCCATGGCATTGTCGGCAAGGGAATACGGCGTACTGGAAATTCTTCTACTGCAAGCAGGTAAAGTAGTCAGCAAAGACCGCATTGCTCAGCGTCTTTCAAATGAAGCCGATGGGCTGGCGGATAATGCGATTGAGGTCTATATCCACCGGGTCAGGAAACGCTTGGAGCCTTACCAAGTCAACATAAGGACTATTCGAGGATTAGGCTATTTGCTTGAAACCGCCCATGGTTAAAAACAAAAGCTTAAAAACAGAGATATTAATCCGGTTGATTATACCGTTAATAGCCTTTGTTACTTTTGAGACGGTTTTATCCTATTTCGTGACCTTGCATTATGTCAACGCGACTTATGACCGTTGGTTACTGGATTCAGCGCGGTCTCTTATGCAGGAAATTAAAATCAAAGAAACCGGCACCAACATTGAACTCCCGCCTGCCGCATTGGAAATTTTGACTTGGGACGATCAGGATAAAACCTATTTTAAAATTCTATCGGCTACTAAAGGTTTACTCGCCGGCGACCCGGTAGTTCCTGACGCCATAGCGCTGATTGCAGACAACCAGCCATGCTTTTACGAGGCCGAGATCAATGGCAAAACGGTGCGTGTTGTTGCCATGGTTTTAAATAATCCTTTAACCGAGGATAAAATAATTATTTCTGTTGCGGAAACCGTAAACAAACGCCAAGCCATGGTAGCCGATGTGTTGCTGGCTGATTTAGGTCCGCAATTGGTTTTGGTCATGATTGCCGGATTCTATTTGCTTGATGCATTAAAACGTGGACTTAAGCCACTGAACTCTTTGGCCTTACAAATTGCGCGGCGCTCTCCGCGTGATTTAAGCCCGATTGCCGAACAAGAGGTTTTTTCCGAAGTTAAAATTTTAACCCATACGATCAATGACTTGCTACAACGGCTTGCCATTGCGATTGACTCTCAACAACGCTTTGTAGCCAATGCGGCACATCAATTACGTACGCCTCTGGCGGGTTTAAAACTGCAATCGGAACGCGCCCTGAGAGAGTCCGATATCGGCAAAATGAAACCGGCATTAGAGCAAATCCAAAGCTCTGCGGATAGGGCTTCTCATACCATCAATCAATTGTTGGTACTTGCCAAATCCGCAGTGGCTGATAGCATGAACGAATTCAAAAATGTAAATCTATCGGAACTGGTTGAACAAGTTTGTATCGAATGGGTACCTAAAGCCTTGCAAAAATCGATAGAAATCAGCTTCGAGAACAGCTCAAAGCCTCTTTATATATTGGGCGACGCTGTGTTAATCAGGGAGCTTCTGAGTAATTTGCTGGATAATGCCGTGTTATACGGTCATCATAATGGTCATATTTTTGTGCGCTTGTACCATAACCCGAATCCGGGGCTGATAATTGAAGACGATGGCAAGGGAATTCCTGAAGCGGAAATAACCAAGGTCACGGAGCGCTTCTACCGTATTGCGGGCAGTGCAGGGGACGGCTGTGGTTTGGGTCTGGCTATCGTCAAAGAGATTGCCGATTTACATCAAGCTCAATTGATATTGAGCAGTCCGGAAAAATCTACCGGAACACGAATTGAAGTGGTTTTTCATAAAAAATATTGAAGTAACATCAAGGTTTATATTCAGTTTTTAAGCGGTTAAATTCTGTTAACGTTCATCAGCTTATTATTATGCATCAACAGAAACTTGTTAATCTTCAGCATAGTCATGAATTTATAGCCGTTAACCGAAAAGGCGAGCGCAGAACGCTATTTGTCCTGGTGTTAACTTTTTTAACCATGTTGCTGGAAGTTGCCGCGGGTACGGTATTCGGCTCCATGGCTTTACTTGCAGATGGCTGGCACATGGCCACACATGTCGCGGCGTTTATGATTACTTTATATGCTTACCGGTACTCACGTATTCATGCCTACGACGGGACTTTCGCTTTTAGCGCGGCTAAAGTGGGCGTTTTAGGCGGTTTTGCCAGTTCCATCGCTTTAGGGGTGGTGGCACTGATGATGGTGGCTGAATCCGGCGAACGGCTATTTTTCCCTAGAGCCATCGATTTTAATGATGCAATTTACGTCGCATGTTTTGGCCTGGCTATAAACCTAATTAGCGCTTTGGTGCTTAGAGACGGGCATGACCACGGCCATGCGCATGACCACACTCACGATCACCACCACCATCATGATCATAATCTTAAAGCCGCATATTTGCATGTTATGGCGGACGCTTTAACTTCAATACTGGCGATTACCGCGCTGCTATTAGGCAAGTTTTACGGATGGGTTTGGTTGGATGCGGCGATGGGGCTGGTTGGAGCAATCTTAATCGGCCGGTGGTCGTACGGCTTGATCAAAGAAACTAGCCCGGTATTGCTGGACGAAAGTATTGATGTCGATTACAAAACCGCGATCAAACAAAAATTGGAAAGCGACTGCGACAACCGCGTTGCCGATTTGCATGTTTGGCGCCTTGGGCCCAGCGATTTTGCCGTGATAGCTTCGGTGGTGTCGCATACACCCAAAGCGCCGGAACATTACAAGGCCTTACTGAAAGGCTTCCCTAAACTTTCGCATGTAACCGTAGAAGTCAACCAATGTTCGGGCGAGGGTTGTGTTTAAACTTGGAGTTCGCCCCTAATCTCAACGAGACCAAGGGCTTTTTAAGCGGCTACTATTTACGCCGGTAAGTCCCCAGCCACCCGAGTAGGCCCGATGTAAACAGCCAAACACCGGCGGGCAAAGGGACAGAACTCAATGGGCTGTTACTGCTGGTAACAAAAGTCGAATTGCCCACAATCAAGCCTAAATCCAGGCCCGCGCCGGCCGTTTGTGTATCCAGCACGAGGTTGAATGCCAGTTTGAGTACCGAATTTGAATCGGTTAGACCGGTTAATCGGCCCAAATTTAACGTCCGACCGTTAAAGAAGTCATAAGCATTGTCAATATTCTCGGCGTCCAAAGTAAAGCTTTGGCTCAACACGCCTTCGATGCTGTAGGAAAAAATAAGCTTATCACCGGCTGCCAAATTTGTATTTCCGAATGAAGGCGTTAAAAAACCAAGCAGTAGATCTTGAGGATTGGCAATGCCCGCAGTATCGAAACTCAAATCCAAAGAGCTATGAAAGGTATGCAATCCCGGGGTATTTTCCGTATTGATAACGCTTAAATTAGCCAGCAGAATAGCCGTGCTATCGCCGGTAAAATCAAAATTCTGATTGACTAAGGTTTGGTTTAGCAAAGCGGTTTGAGCAATCTCAGCATCAGGTAAAAGACTGGCATAAGTTCTTATCGCTTCATCAGTTTGGTTTGCTTCAGTTGGTAAAGCTTGGCCAATACTTGCAAATGATTCGCTAATGCCTGCTGTTTGTTGATCGGTGCGGGATTTAACCGAAACGCTGATGTCGCGGGCGGTTGCTTGTGCGGTCGCCTCTGAGCCGGCTCCGCCGCTGGAGACGGCGTGAGCCTTGACCAACTCCGGCAAAGTTCCCAAACCGGCATTGGCCGTAGCCGTGGCAACCGAGTTGCCTTGGGTGCTGGTAGCTTTGGCATAGGCGTCGGCGCTGCCGCCTATATTAGAAAAAAACTCCTGACCAGATAAAACTATTGTTCTAGGGTCAACGCTTTGACCACTATTACCCCCCGAAGCATTACTGATAACCGTAACTGAGCCTGAATTAGAATTATTGCCAACGGCATAAGAATTTGCATTACCACCGCTGCCGGAAACACCGTTAACAAGATTTCCGGTATTGCCTCCATGTCCTCCTACAGCGTTACTGGAAACAAAGACAGACGCTTTTCCACTATTTCTTGCTTCAGCATTGGAGTTCGCTTTGCCGCCACCAGCACTTTTGTCTTGGGCAAGCGTTCCTAAACTTCCACCATTTCCACCAAATGCGGAATTCACAACGGAAATTTCACTTGCAATCGTAGACGTAATGCTACTAATACTGGTTGCTGCTCCTCCGATTTCACTTTTAGTATTTCCTAAACCACTATTTCCGCCACTGCTGGTATTGAATGTTGATATTTTTTTTGCTTGGGAATCAGAAAACGAAAGTTCGGCACTCCCATTTCCAGCTTTGCCGCCGAAGGCGCCCAAGCCGCCGTTTCCAGCTGTTGCTGTTTGAAATAGAGAAAGATTGCCACTGGTCGATCCAGTTGCCGCATTTAATAGGTGTGAATCAGCGCCGTTACCACCGTTACCTCTGTTAGGGTCATCCAGAAACAAAGCGAAGTTGGCGGCACCACCTCTACCTCCATTTCCGCCTGATCCACCTGTTTGAGAAACATTTGCAAAAACATCTCCACCGTCGGAAGATTGCGCATGCGCATTAGAATTTGCGTTGCCGCCGTTTCCCCCTTGACCGCCTTGTCCCGGCTGGCTTGAATTTGTTCCAAAATTAGTAAACCCGTTACCGCCAAATCCTCCTTCGCCGCCGTTGCCACCAACGGCTACGGAAGAAGCGGTAACCGCAAAAGAATTATTGGTTACTGAATTTGCAAAAGCCTGCCCGCCATTACCGCCTTGACCGCCATTACCTCCATTCGTAATGGTTGTGCTTGTTCCGCCAAGACCACCCCCTCCAATAATTGTAATTCCTGAACCAGCATTAAAGGGAAATAAATTTACAATATTGCCATTGCTACCGTTTCCACCCTGTCCCCCGTTTCCGCCTATCGCCAGAGCTGAATTAAAAGGATCGTTTAAGCTTACAGGAAGTAAATTTGCGCTGGCAAAACTAAAAAAGCCGTCAGTACCCATCCCTCCTGTTTGTACATTACCGTTTAAGGTGGTATCGACTCCCCTGGAACCTGACGGTGCTATATTAGTTATCTGAATGGCCTGAGCATTAGATGAATTAAATAAAACTCCAGCAATTAACGTAGTCAAACAAAAACGGCTGAGCGCAGTTTTCGGCATAAACATAAAGTCTCCAAATTAGTTGACGTCCACAAATAAAAAAAGCCAAGCAATTATCAGGCTTGACCATAAGTGTGACTAAGCTCACACATTGCAGGCCAACCTTAGCAGCTAAACTTAGCGTTTTTATGACAACATGGTCAAAGACCGGAAATCGGTGGCGAAAGGCGGGATTTTCGGGGTGAAAGTTAAAATTAAATTAAATCGTAGTTTATTGACAGGGTTAAATCGACAAAAGCCATCCAAATAGGGTTATCACTGTCACTGTCATGGCGCAATCAGGCCATTCTCAAGATAGCTTTCCTCATAATTAAAAACGACATTGCTATCGGCTAATATAAGTTCTTCTTTTTTACCTTTGTATTCGTTTCTGAACAAAATATCCTTGATGACATTAATACGCGCGGCTTGTTTGTTGTCGGCTCTGACTATAGTCCAAGGTGCCGCTAAGTGATGGGTGCGGGCTAGCATGATGTTTCGGGCCAAGCTGTAATCTTCCCAGTGTTTTTGGGCGGCTTTATCTATCGGGCTTATTTTCCATTGCTTTAACGGGTCTTTTTCACGTTGTTCCAGACGTTGCTTTTGTTCTTTGCGGCTGATATCCAAATAATATTTGAATAATTTAATACCGGAGTGAACCAATAACTGTTCATAATTAGGCGCAGTCACCAGAAAATCATGGTACTCGTCGTCGCTGCAAAAGCCCATGACGCGCTCGACCCCGGCGCGGTTGTACCAGCTTCGGTTAAATAAAACCAGTTCTTGCGCGGCAGGAAGGTGCGCAGTGTAACGTTGAAAATACCATGATCCGGTATCCCGGTCTGAGGGTTTGCCCAATGCCACAATGCGGGTTTCTCTGGGGCTTAAGTGCTGAGTGATGCGTTTAATGGTGCCATCTTTGCCGCCGGCATCGCGGCCTTCAAAAATGATCAGGATTTTTTGATTTTTTCGGATGATGTGATTTTGCAATTTAACCAGTTCAATCTGAAGGGTTTTAAGCGCTTCTTTGTAATGCTCGGTATCGTTGTCAGATGATTTTTTGCTCATACCGGATAATCCTTTGAAAGGTATTTATAGAGGAAAACAACGCATTGAATCGTATAATTTGATCAATGTTAAGCCCCAATTTTGCGATCTTCAGCTTGCCCTGGTTAAGATAAGGTCGGATAACCGTACTGTTCAAAAAGTGTTAAAGACACTTAAACACCAATAGCGTGACATCGTCTCTGAAGGGCCGATATTGGTTAAATTGTTTGGCTTGGTTGAGTAATACTTCAATAATGATTTGCGCAGATTGCTGGTAATTTTCCAGTAAAGTATTTTCCAGACGGTTTGCGCCCAAAAATTCGCCTTCTGCATTTTCTATTTCAGTTATGCCGTCGGTATAAAGCAGGATGACATCGCCGCTTGCCAAACCTAAACATTTTTCTTGAAAGACCATTTGGTTGCGTACGCCGATGATCATGCCTTCGGCATCCAGCCGCGTGCAAGTTTTGTTTTTACTATTAAATAAGATAGGCGGTGGATGGCCGGCATTGGCGTAACACAATTGTTTCGTCAAAGTGTTGTATTGTAAATGGAACAGGCTAATGAAGTAGTCCGAACGGTTTAAGTCGTCAAATAAAAAAGCATTCAACAGTTCCAGGGTAGCCGCAGGGGTAAAGCTGTTGTGCGCTTGCGATCGGATGATCCCGCGGGTCTCCACCATGAACAGAGCAGGGCCGATGGCATGGCCTGAAACATCGGCTATTACCATATCCAGACAGTTTTGGTTTCGATAAAAGTAATCGAAGTAATCTCCCCCTACTTGATCCGCAGGTAAGCACAGTCCTGCTATTTCAAATTGGCTATTGGTTATGGGTGCTCTAGGCAATAAGGTGCTTTGAATTTGCTGGGCAATTTTAATCTCGCGTTGAGCGACTGCAAGTTCAATTTGAGCTTGGTGGATTTGTTCTTCAGCAGTTTTACGGGCAGTGATGTCACGGTCTACGCCACGCCATTTGATGAGCTCACCATTCAAATTGAATATTGGCAGACCGGTCGATTCGGTTAGCACCTGATGGCCATCTTTATGGCGGTAACGATTGATCAGTGAATAAAACGGTTTATGGCTTGCAGAGTAAAACTGTTGCTTGTTCTTATCTTCGGGTGTTAATAATTCGGTGTAATGTTTTCCGATTAACTCGTCTTCGGAAAACCCTAAAATTTGTTTGGCCGCAATGCTGCTATAAATGTAAAAACCGTTTGGGTCTTGTTCCCAAAGCCATTCACCGGTCATTTCAGCCATTTGCTGAAAACGCTGCTCGCTTTCGGCTAGCGCGCATTCAATGCTTTGGCAATTTGGATCAACCGGTATATAGGCCATGATTAATTTTTAACATAAATTTTCTGCAAAATATTGTCCGCTTTAGCTTTGCGTGTCATTGCGTAATTAACTATATCGTTGACGAAATCGGCATCTCCGCAAATAAACAGTCTCCAATTGCTTAAATCATTAATGTCACAAAATGCCATGGGGATTACTTCGGCTAAATCTGCTTTTGTTAAGCCTTTACGTTCGCCGGAAATATAATGCCGATAACCAAAGTTCCGATAGTGGCAAAGTAAACTTATCATCTCCTGAATCAAGCTATATTCATCTTTGTTTTGGGTCAAGTGAAAAAGCCGTACTTGTTGCTTTAATTTGTATTTGATTAGCGCTTCCCGGGCAATGCCGAATAGCGGAGCT
This sequence comes from Methylobacter sp., assembly GCA_002928495.1. Lineage (GTDB taxonomy): Bacteria > Pseudomonadota > Gammaproteobacteria > Methylococcales > Methylomonadaceae > WM-3-3. The sequence continues at coordinate 9,104 of PERF01000089.1, forward strand.
AAACCAATGCCGTTACCGATTAAAAGAACAGGTTGCGGCGGTTGATTGATCGGATAAAAAAAACAGTCACTGGTTTCACTGATAGAAACTTCAGCGCCTGCTTTAAACTCATGATAGGGATTGGTTGAGTGGGAAAACTCCGGTGCTGATTCAAGGTAAATTTCCAAAAAATCATCGATTTCGGCAACACTGGAAAGGCAAAAATTACCCTTAATGCCTTCTTGGCCGTACAGAGTGACTTGTTGTCCGGCGTGGTATTGATAACCAATGGGTGTTTCTAGCCTTAGCCTCAGTAAAGTTTCATTTAACTGATCATGTGCCGAGATAATGGTTTTGAATATTGTTGCCATGTCAATAGCAGTGCTCATGACAGTGTTTCTAGAGGGTTTGAAGGTGTTGGGTAAAATTCCTGGAACCTTCATTCACATTCAGTTAATAAATATCGTATTAACATAAAAAACTATAGCTTATTTATTGGAGTGCTGTAAAAGTTCGTTGCAGTTAAACTTGCTTTTTTAGATTAGAAAGCGGCTCTAAGTCTTTGCATTTTGTAAATTTATTAATTTAAGCTATGATTAAATCAATATTAATAAAACCGTCCGGCCCGGAGGTAAAGATGAAATACCATTTTCCTACTGCTATTTGCGGAATTGTTTTTGTCAGTATTTCTGCAGCTTATGCACAAGCGGCAGATTTTTCTTTAGAGAAACCTGAGAATAAGAAACATAGGGCGGAAATCACTGCTGCCGGGATAACGGCCAGTATTGAGTCGGAAACGGTAAAAAGCCAAGAACAAAAAAATCTGGATCTTTCTCTGCCTGATAATAGTAACGATATTCCGGTTCACGGCAGCGGCAAATCTTCATTTAGTTTAAACCCGCAGCCAACTCAAATCGTCCGCAATACGTTGCTGGAGATAGACCCCAAAAAAAGTTCGGAAGGTTTGCATCTTAAAGGTGGTTTGCTGCTTTCACCCGATCCGGAAGCGGAAAAACAAAAACTTGTCGACGGCGCTAGAATTGTTTTTAGTTTACGACGTTAGCAGCTTTGTTTTAACGGATTTTTTGGCTTTTCAGGCGCCATAACCACACGGTTACGGCCTAATTCCTTCGCTAGGTACATAGCTTGGTCGGCTGCTTCAATCATTTCGTTAAAATGACTATAAGCCGGATGATAAAGCGCTAGCCCTATACTCGCAGTGATGGTCTGGTTTTTAAAACGCGGCTTAATCAATTCACCTTGGCGTTCGATTTCTTTGCGTATCCGTTCAGCATATTGCAGCGCACCTTTTTCGCCGGCTTTGCATAAAACAAAAATAAATTCCTCGCCACCATAACGGCCTACGAAATCACTTGGCCTGGTCAGGCTTTTTATGGTTTCGGCAATGAGTTTGAGTGCATCGTCGCCCGCTTGATGTCCGCAGTTATCATTAAGTCGTTTAAATCTATCAATATCTATGAAGCCGATAGCCATTTCGTGACGATAAACTTCCGGCTGGTTGAACAATCCGGTCAGATATTCTTGTATTTTTCCCTTGTTGTATAACTGCGTTAGCGGATCGAGTTGAGCTTTATGTTTTTCTACGCGGAATTGTTTGGCTTTATGCAGAGCCAAGCCCAGTTCATCAGCTAAGGGCATAATCTCTTTGGCTTGATATTCATAAAGAGGGGTGTTTGAATGATAGTTATCGGCATAAATTAAACCCATTAATTTGCCTTCCTGGATCACAGGAACCGCGATAAATTCCTTGCAGCCGAGAAGATCGAAAAACGATTGATAAATTTTGAGTTCGCTTTTTATTAACATGCCGGTTTTTTTTCGCAAGCATTGCAATAAGCTGCCGGTGATTTTATCAATTTTTATATTGAAGACTTTAAGTTCGGGTAAAAGCATTTCCGGCCAAGAAAAAGCGGCAAAAAAACTGCGGTCTTGAGGATTGATTTGCAACAATATCACTCTGTTATAGTTATATTCCTGCTGAATTGCTTCCAAGGTTTTAGGGACGAAGTCCTTAGGATACAACCCTCTGTGGGGAATTATTAATTTGCCGGAAAATGCCGGCGTTAAAGGACTGGCAGCATTTTCTACGTCGGGATTTAGGCGGGTTAAATTCAAGCTGGTTTTAACTAAAGACGCTCTGAGTTGGGCAGGACTTGGGAATTGAATGCCATAAAATTCCTGGGTCAATTGCATATCCTGATCAACCTTTTGCAGCAAATC
>PERF01000090.1 GCA_002928495.1 Methylobacter sp.
ATCACAGCACGCTTCGGGCTTTAACTACCAAGCCCCCGTATTCGCCATGGAAGCCCACGGCTCTTTGGCTTCCAACGGCCCGCCTTTTTGTAGCAGCTCGATGGAAATATTATCGGGCGAACGCACAAATGCCATGAAGCCGTCGCGCGGCGGCCGGTTGATGGTAACCCCGGCGGCCATGAGCTTATCGCACAACGCGTAAATGTCGTCCACTTCAAACGCTAAATGACCGAAGTTTCGGCCGCCGCCATAGTCCTCCGTATCCCAGTTGTAAGTCAGTTCCAGCAACGGCGCGCTTTGGTGTTGCGCGGTTTCGCTGTCGCCCGGTGCGTTCAGGTACACCAGGGTAAACCGCCCTGCTTCGCTTACCATGCGGCGGCACTCCACCAAGCCCAGTTTCTGGCAATAAAAATCCAGCGACTGGGCCAAATCGCGCACTCTGACCATGGTATGTAAATAACGCATAACCAAACTCCTTAAGTATGTTTAAGTTGTTTATATCGAAAGCAATCGACCACATGATCATTGACCATGCCGGTCGCTTGCATGTGGGCGTAGCAAATCGTGCTGCCTACAAATTTAAAGCCGCGCTTTTTTAAATCCTTGCTCATTACGTCGGAGATGGGTGTATTCGCGGGCAGTTGACTATGGTTTCGCCAGGCGTTTTGAAGCGGGCGGCCATCGACAAAGCGCCAAATGTATCGGTCGAAGCTACCGAAGTCCTCCTGCACGCGCAAAAATGCCCGGGCATTGGAGACGGCCGAAGCCATTTTTAAACGGTTACGGATCAGGCCCGGATTGGCTAATAATTCGGCGATTTTAGCTTCGTCGTATTCAGCCACCCGCGCGGGCTCGAAATTATCAAACGCTTCGCGGTACGCCTCTCGCTTTCGTAAAACCGTAGACCAGCTTAAGCCGGCTTGCGCACCTTCCAGCACCAAAAACTCAAACAGCAGGCGGTCGTCGTGCACCGGCACACCCCATTCGTGATCGTGATAGTGTTCTTCTAATTCGCTACCCAAAGCCCATTGGCATTTTTGCATGGCATACTCCGTAAATGACCGACATGGTTGACAAGGCTGTCCGCCGACGCCATTATCGCCTGCCGACACTGATAATGCCAAGCCTGCCCATGAGTAACGACACCTTGCAGTTACGCCGTATCGCCATCGATACCTACCACGAAAATGTCGCCTACTTGCACCGGGAATGCAGCATTTACCGGGCCGAAGGTTTTCAGGCGCTGTCGAAAATTCAAGTCAGTGCCGATAGCGCAAAAGTGCTGGCGGTGTTAAACGTGGTTGACGACGACTGTATCGTTGCCCCCGGTGAACTGGGCTTGTCTATACAGGCCTTCAGCCGGCTGGGGGCAGCGGAAACGACTTTAGTCACCGTTAACCATGCCGAACCACCCAAATCCATGGACGCCGTGCGCCGAAAAATCGAGGGCGAACGCTTAAGCCAGGACGATTTCACCAGTATCGCCAAAGACATTGTCGAAACCCGCTATTCTAAAATGGAAATGGCGGCGTTTTTGGTGGCGACTTGCCAAAACAATCTGGACCGGGATGAACTGCTATATCTGACCCGCGCCATGCTGGAATCGGGCGACCGCATGAACTGGCACGAAGCCTTGGTCGCCGACAAGCACTGCATAGGCGGCATTCCCGGCAACCGCACGTCCATGCTGGTAGTGCCCATTGTCGCCGCCCATGGCATGTTGATTCCGAAGACCTCAAGCCGGGCCATCACCTCCCCGGCCGGCACCGCCGATACCATGGAAGTGCTAGCCGAAGTCAATCTTTCGCCCGACCAGCTGCACGACATCGTACGCAAAGAACGTGGCTGCCTGGCCTGGGGCGGCACCGCCAGACTGGCGCCGGTGGACGACTTGCTGATTTCGGTGGAACGCCCGCTGGGCTTTGATTCGCAAGGCCAGATGGTGGCCTCGATTTTGTCGAAAAAGCTGGCGGCAGGCTCCACCCACTTGATTATCGACATTCCCATCGGCCCCACCGCCAAAGTTCGGCACATGCGCCAGGCCTTGGCATTGCGCAAGCTGTTCGAATTTGTCGGCGACCGCCTGAATATTCACCTGGAAGTCATGATTACCAACGGCAGCCAACCCATAGGCCGCGGCATTGGCCCGGTGCTGGAAGCGCGCGATGTCATGCAGGTACTGGAAAACGATCCCGACGCCCCGGAAGATTTGCGGCAGAAATCCTTGCATCTGGCCGGACGTATCATCGAATTCGACCCTGACGTGCGCGGCGGCCAAGGCTATACCATCGCCCGCGACATTCTGGAATCGGGCCGCGCGCTCAGTAAAATGAACGCCATCATGCAAGCCCAAGGCGCTAAAATCATCGACTTGCACCCCGCAGGGCTTAGCCAGGACATTACCGCCGAAAGCAGTGGCGTAGTCACTCACATCGACAATTTGCAAATGGCCAAAATTGCCCGCATGGCGGGCGCTCCCATGCTGAAAAAAGCCGGCGTTGACCTGTGTAAAAAGCTGGGTGATCCGGTCAAAACCGGCGATACGCTTTATAAAATTTACGCCGAATTTCCGGCCGATTTCAAATTCGCACGGGCTTTGGCGGCGCAGAACAATGGTTACAGCATTGGCCGCGAAGACCAAATAGTTAAATCGTTGATCGAATTTTAAGCCTATGCTGCTGCTGACTTTCGCCGATTACTTGCCGCAAGCCCGGCGGCTGGCCGCACAGCTGGCCTGCCCCTGTCTGGAAATCGGGGTGCATCCCTTTCCGGATGGCGAAAGTCTGGTTACACTGCCAACCGCCTTACCCGAACACGTACTCATCTGCCGCAGCCTGAATCAGCCCAACAACAAGCTCATAGAACTCCTGCTCTCGGCCAAAACCGCGCGCGACCTGGGCGCCAAACGCCTGAGCCTGATCGCGCCGTATTTGTGTTACATGCGCCAGGATACCGCCAACCATCCCGGCGAGGCCGTCAGTCAGCGCATTATCGGCGAAGTTTTGGCCGGACTGTTTGATGATGTCATTACCGTAGACCCGCATCTGCACCGGATTTCGGCATTGAATCAGGCGATACCCCTGAAAAATGCCATCAGCTTGACTGCGGCGAACGAGATTGCCGATTTTCTCAAACGTCAGTTAGACAACGCCGTGTTGCTGGGCCCGGACAGCGAGTCCGAACAATGGGTAGCCGGTATTGCCGGAAAAACCGGTTTTCACTATGCCATCGCCGCAAAACAACGCCTGGGCGATACCCAAGTTGAAATCACCCTGCCCGGCTGTAATTTTCATGGCCGAATCGTGGTGATAGTAGACGATGTCGCCAGTACCGGCCGCACCTTGGCCCAAGCCGCTGTGTTACTCAAGCGGCAAGGCGCCAAAGCCGTACACGCCGCGATCACTCACGCGTTGTTTTGCGGGAATGCCGAACAACAGCTTAGACAAGCCGGCGTGGAACACCTGTGGAGTACCGACAGCATCAGCCATGCCAGTGCCTGCATCAGGCTGGATAAGCTTTTGGCAAACGCTTGCCGCAGCTTGCCGGATGTTTGTTGACGTCACGCTTCATGACGGGCGGCATCAATCATCTGAATAGGCATCTCCCCTTTTTAAAAAAGGGGATTGAGGGGGATTTATTGAAAAAATCTCCCCTGGGCCCTCTTTTCCAAAGAGGGGAACCACTCGCTTTGAATGTTACTTTGGCTTGAATAGTTAGTGCAGCCGGATGGCATTCCGCTCCAGATACTCGGCAAAAGCCAGCGCCAACTCGTCCGCCAAAACTTCAATGCCGGACGAAGCTATCAAAACCAAACGGCTGCGCCGGTCTTTACTGTCATCCACCGGCAAAACCTGGGGCGGATACAAGCGCCCGGCTGCCGCCTGCACCGCTATAGGCCGGTCTTGATCAGGCACAAACACTACACCTTTGAGTCGGAGTAGATTATCCGGGTAGCGTTCCAGTAAGTCCTGCAAAATAGTCTGCACGTGTTGCCAGCTCGGCATTTGCCCAAGATAAACCGACAACGCGCTAAAACCATGTTCAGCCACCACCCCTTGTCCCGGTAAACGCCGGTAACCGGTTTGCCTGCGATCCATGATTTCAGCAATCGAAGCCTTGCCGGATGTCACCGTTAATTTCGGTGTGCCGGGCGCTAAACCATTTAACCGCTCAAGCAGGCCGGCTTGTTGGGCGGCATCGGCCAAGTCGGCATGGGTCAGCAACAGCTTATCGGCCCAGGTTACTTGCGCTGCGGCTTCTGCAAAACGTTCCAAGTGTTCTTGGGCTGACGGTACCGCCAGCGTGGTGAGCACCTGCTGCAAGCTGTAACGCTTGGCTATCCAGGGTTCTCGCAGCAAGGTATCCAGAATCGGCTCCGGGCTGGCCACGCCGCTGGTTTCGATGATTACCCGCTGAAACGGTCTGGGCAATGTCACCTCCCAAGCCCTGTGCAGGTTCTTCAGCACCGGCGCCAAGGCGCCTTTAATTTGGCAACACAAACAGCCACCCGAAAGCACGGTCATCGGCAAATTTTGTTCCTGTAATAAATCCTGATCGACCGGGGTTTGGCCGAATTCGTTAATTATCACGGCGGTTTTAATACCGTCGGCCAGTATTCTGTTCAGCAATGTGGTTTTACCACTGCCCAGAAAGCCGGTAAGAATAATAGCGGGGACCTTATTTAAGCCTGGGATCATACGTTTAAAAATAACAAGGTTGTGGTGCCGTCCCTAAACCAGGTGCGGGCTTTATTGTGGTAGTTCAGCCCCAGCGGGCCGGTTAGGGGATTTCAAGTCATGCCAAAACCCGGCATGACTCCAGTGCCTCCAACATGTCTTGTTTTGGTAAATTCCGGCCGATGAACACCAAACTGGATTCTTTGGCTTCGTGCGGCCGCCAAGGGTTGCCGAAGGTTTCCGTCATCAGCATGTGCACCCCTTGGTAAATGACTTTCTTGTCGCAGCCGGCAATATTCAAGATACCTTTATAGCGCAATAAGTCCTTGCCGTAATCACGCACCATAATATCCAGAAAAGCCAACACGCGCGCGGCATCCAGTGCATGGCTGGTGCGGAACACGAAGGAACTGATCGCAGTTTCGTGTTCATGGCTGACATCGTGTAAAAAATCCGGCTCGATTTTCAAGATTTCGTCTAACGCAAAACCGTCGATATCCAAAATATCATGTAACTCGGTTTCTCCAAAATGCACGGTGCTTATCGGGGCTCTCGGGTTAATGGCGCGTATGCGTTTTGTCAAATCCGCTACCACTTCCGGCTCCTGCAAATCGGTTTTGGATAGCAATAAGCGGTCGGCAAAACCGACTTGCTCTTCGGCTTCGTGGTGATCTTGCAATTGCCTGTGCGCGTGCAGCGCATCAACAACGGTGATAATCGCATCAAGCCGGTAGTTTTCGGCGATGTCCGGCTCTATGAAAAAGGTTTGCGCGACCGGCGCCGGATCGGCAAGGCCGGTGGTTTCGATAATCACCCGGTCAAAATAGAGACTGCCGTTATCGCGCCGTTCGGCCAGTTCACCGAGAATACGCACTAAATCACCGCGTACCGTACAACAAATGCAGCCATTGTTCATTTCCACCACTTGTTCCTCGGCTTGCAGCAACAGTTCGTTGTCGATACCGGCCTCCCCGAATTCATTCTCGATCACGGCAATGCGTTTACCGTGGTGCTCGGTGAGTATGCGGTTCAGTAAAGTGGTTTTACCGGCACCGAGAAAACCCGTAAGAATGGTGACCGGTATCGGATAACTTAGTTTTGGAATGGCATTCATCTGAATCTCCTAAAGGAATAAGTGCTATGGTTGACTGGTAAACCGGCACCCTAACCGCATCGCGCTACGGGCCTTACAAGCCGCTTGCTCCGGCAGCCAAGGCAGTTTCGACGTTGCGAAAACGTTGGCTATCATCGGTGTCAAGCGCTACATCCTCGATTTTGAAATTATTCAATTTCAGACTGTAAAAACGGTCGAAATGGTTTTTGATATCCCCTTCTATTCCCGGATCAAAATCCGGTTTTACGGTCAGCGCGCGACCTTTGGGGCATGCGATAACTGAGCCGTCTTTTACAACCAACTGTCCCTTCTTGAAAACAAAAGCGGCATCGGCGAACATGGCGCGGTAATCAGTATGCGCACCGGGGGCAAAAACTCCCGAAGATGTAACACCCTTCTCAAACCCATTCGGATCATAGACAGCAATGTCAGCGATAGCTCCGGGCAATAGATGGCCTCGGTCATGCAAACCCAGCAATTTCGCGGCAGCGGAGCGGGTCATGGTGGCAATTTCACTGAGGTTGAATTCGCGCTTCAGTTCAGGCAACAAGGTTAACGCCAACGCATCTTGGTTTAGCTTTGCCATGCAGGCCCGCCGGTAGTCTGCATCCATCAACAGACGGATCAACTCCGGATAAGCCGTGAACGGCGCACCATTGGGGTGATCGGTAGTGAAAAACACCCGTTCCGGCGCTTCGGCCAGTAAAAACAGCTCCAGACCGATGGCCCATTGCAGGGTGTTGACAAAACTCGCCTCCCGGTAGCGATACGGCACTACGCCGCCGGAACCTTCGCACTCGGCATCCCACATCACCCATTTGTTGGGACTGGCATCACCATGGCGACTGTATTGAGCGATAATGTCGCCGGAAATAGTCACGGTCTGTCCAAACATCACCTGGCCCACGTCCATGGTGATATTTGGATAACGGTTAAAAGCCTCCAACAAGCGGGCCGCAGCCGAGGAAAAACCTTTGCTGCCTTCGGTGCCGTAAGCGTAAAACTGAACATGAGCCAAATGCATAGGCAAGCCCTGAGCGGCTTCCATTGTTGCCACAATAGTTTCGACGTTACCGGGAATGTCCAAATTGTTACAATGCACATGAACCGGATGCGGGACGCCAAGCTGGCAAGCAGCGCGTTGCAAGATTTGCAGAATTTGCCGGGAGCTGGTACCGTAGTTGGGCACAATGTCGTCTAAATCGAATTTACGCAAGTTGCTTTTAAAGGCATTGGCGCCGCCGGCATTAATGACTTTCAACCCCAGTGCTTTAGTAGCGTTTAGAGACCAAGCCACGTAGTCGTTAATTTGGTTTTGCCCGGCCTTATCGCGTATCATCCTCAACAACAAATCATCATTACCGAGAATTGCCAGGGCGGCAGTATCAAGAATCGGAATGTCGGCCATTTGTAGATGCACATCCAACGCATTAACCGGTAGCATTGCCGGTTCTACCACCGTGGTATAGCCCATACGGGCATAGCGACAACCAATGTCTGCGGTGGACCATTTCGCAGTATTAAATGGCTGATTCAAACGTCTTTCCATGTAATTACGATGTTGCTCCGGCAGCAGCAGGCGGGCGGTATTGACATTGCCGCCGGCAATATGGCTGTGAATATCCACTGCACCCGCCATCACTACCAAACCCGACAGGTCATAAATTGCATCGAATTTGGCATCAAGGCCCGGATCATTGGTCATTTGCCCATCGCGAATAAACAGGTCGCGCTGATCGCCATGCAGTTTTTGCACAGGATCAAAAATCCACCCCCCAGCGAGTTTGCTCAACACGCGTGCGTCCTCACAGTAAATCCAGAGTTAACAGCAGGCGGCGCGGTTGCGCTGCGGTTGGCTGCGGCGAGCGGTGCACCAAACCTTGGCCCTCATTACCCGCCCAGTTTTCACCTTTCATTAGCCCCAGCGCGAAAGCAGGCATTTGCCGAATCGCGGTGGGATCGGTAATTAGCCCGGATTCGTTATCGGGCTTACCCAAGCCACCCATGCCCAATTTACGCCTATCCAGCGCGTATTCGGGCAGCCATTCGGTACCGATGCCGCCATAACTGCAAACCAATCGCACCGGCCCCCGGTCGACGTGGAAGCGTGGGCACATGGCTTTATCCAATGACAGCAGCCGCAAGCCGGCTTCACGGCATTCGAACAGATCGCAAAATAGTGAGATCAACATCGTCAAATCGTCCAGCCATGCCCCGTAACCGGGCAAATGTGAAGCTTGCGGCCATAGCCGGCCAAAATCGAACGACATCGGATCGACCGGCTGGCTAACTTCTATACTACCGACACCTTGTAAGGCTTGATAGATAAATTGCTCCACGGCCTTAGGCATAAGCCGCTCTATCACACATAAATTGACGCCGTCTTCATAAATGCGCGACAAATCGGTTAAATTACTAGAAATGACGGCCTTGATTGCGGGTTTGCTTAAAACCGGGCGGAAAGGGCCGGTCAGGAATGCTGGCGATTGCTCCGGCCCGCGAAAAGGTATCCTGGCGAACATGTTTAACCTCCTTAAATTGACTGTAAGCTTCGTTCGAAAAACACAATAAGTTGCATAAAACCAATGCCCATGGCAAAAGCCGCACTTTGCCCGCTGAGATGGGCGAAACTGCAACGCTCATGCAGAATGGGGATCAAGTCGGAAGCCGCTATATAAATAAATCCACCGGCGGCGACCGGCAGCAGGACGCTTAAAGACGACTCGGCGGCTTGGCTTAGCACCATGGTAAACACCGCGCCTGGCAACACTGTCAATGAACAATAAAAGTTATACAACACGGCTTGACGGGGCGTATAACCACCCCGCAGCAAGGCGCCGACATCGCCTAACTCTTGCGGAATTTCGTGCGCAATAATGGCCAGGGTTGTCGTCAACCCCATGGCAGGATCGGCCAAAAAACTACCGGCAATTAAAATGCCGTCTACAAAGTTATGCATGGCATCACCGATTAGATTCATTTGCGCCAAAGGCAAAATATTAGCCATCACGGGGCGGCAATCAACATTGTGGTCATGACGCCAACGCACACCTTTTTCCAGCAGAAAAAAGCAAAATATCCCAATCAACACCATCAAGCACACATCGCTAACCGCTCCAAGGCGCCAAATGGCATCGGGAATCAAATGTATAAACGCATCACCCAACAGCACACCCACTGCCAGGGCCACCAAATGGGGCGTAAGCCATTGCATAGTCTGCGGCTTTAACCGTAGCGCAAACACACTGGACAACGAACAAATACTAACGGCAAGGCAAGCGCCAATGGCACCGGTTAGAGTAGTTAATGCAATGACCATGTCCAATCCATGCCTTAGGTTTTTATTGAACGATAGCCGTGGTGCGCGCTATAAATAAAATCCGCGATTTTGTCCGGCAATAAATGGGTAACAAAGTGCATAAGCATGAATGTCAGCACCAAGAGCAGTGCGCTTGACAAGACCCGTTTACTTGCCTTGTCGTTGAGTAGTGGCGTAACCAAGCCCAGAATTGTCAGCAACTCCAGACCGATAACATGCAAATATCCATCAAGGCTGGGCATAGACAAGCCCTTGCAAAAAGCCTTCCCTATCATTACCACAAGCACTCGGGCCGGCAGCTAAGTTGGCATGGCTTGGCAAGTTCATATCAATGCCCGGCATCGATATGACCCTCGCTGTTATCATTTAAAGTCACTATTGCGCGCAAACTTTCCAGGTTAGCTGAGATTAGGTTAAGCGTAGTGGTTTTCCTCGTAGTTAGCGGAATTTGCAAAGCTGTAACCAGCAATATGCCCAAGTTGGGCGAATTCAAAGCCATCATAAAAATGTAATAAAGTTACATTTAAACATTAAAAAAACTCCGCTCCCGCGTTATATTGGTGATTGCTATGAACACGTTGAATAATCGGTCAGGCGACACACCGCCCATTAATTGTTATGTTATAACATAACATAACATAATTTAATCGCACGTCAACGCTTAAATCTCACGTTGCGACGCTTTCTCTTTTTAGCCGATATTTTTGCCGTGAACTGGTGGGTTTATCCGGTATAGTGGCTTCCACCAAACCTATCTCGATCAACGGCGTCAAAACTTGTTGCCGGAACTTGGTGCGGTCTTTGCGGTTTAGTAGCGCCATCAGTTCAAGCAAACTCATTTCGCCATCGATATGTTCAAAGACATGCAGCTGGTCAGCGGTTAATTTTAACTTAGTGCCGACTTGATGCCTACTTGGTGCCAAAGATTCATTTTCGGGTGTCGCCAAGACCACTTCCTGCATCGCAGCCAACAACGCCTGTAACATGAATTCGACAAAGCCGGTGGCATCGCTGGCTTGATCGGCGGCGCTTAACGCAGCGTAGTAGTCAGATTGTTGATTACTAATCACCGTTTCCACCGGCAGATAGGCCAATGCCGGTTTCCAGTTCGACAGAATCAAGGTTTGCCACAAACGTCCCATGCGGCCATTGCCATCGCTGAACGGGTGGATGAATTCGAATTCGTAATGAAACACACAACTGGCAACCAAGGGATACACCGTACTTTGCTTCAGCCAGGCCAGTAAATCCGACATCAAGCGTTGCACTTGGCTGGCGGGTGGTGCCATATGCACGAGTTGCTGTTCCTGATAAATGCCCACGCCGGAACGTCGCCAACGTCCGGCATCGTCGACCAAGCCTTGCATCAATAAGCCATGCGCGGCCAATAAGTGATTGGGGTTATGGGGTTGCCATAGCGGTACTTGCTCGTAGGCGGCAAAGGCGTTGCGAACTTCTTGAATTTCACGCGGCAGACCCAACACTCGTTTACCTTCCAGAACCGCCGTAACCTGTTCCACGGTCAAACTGTTGTGCTCAATCGCCAGCGATGCCTGAATTGTTCGTATGCGGTTACCACGACGTAATTCCGGCGACAGGCCTTCGTCACCGTCACCCAGGCTGGCACTCCAACGACCGAGCTGTTCGCTGATCTTGGCGACCAGAGATAGGATCGATGGGGTGATCCGGAAAGGTGGGTTATAGGCCGACAATTATTGCTCCGGCAAATCGGCAAATACTTTCTGTAACCACTGTTCTAGTTCGACGAACAAAGGACGTTGGCGATTTAGCAGACCCTCGGTTACTAAGTGATAAAGTCCGTGTCCAGGTTCCTTCTGCCAAGCTAACCATGTCGCGACTTCGGCTTTGGATATTTTGTGGGGAGGAAACTTTGGGGTTGCAAGTTGTTGGACGACATTAGCCGCATGCTCAAACAACGCCTGTTCGTCTTCATCAATACACGACTTAACCCAGTCTTCCAGCATTCCTGCATGTTGGTTACGCGGCATGATCCATAAACCAAAATCAGCCAAGCCATCGGAGTTTTTGAAGCACAAGCC
>PERF01000091.1 GCA_002928495.1 Methylobacter sp.
GAATTCGATCTGAGTAAATTTGAACGGTTTTAGGAGCTTATTATGAAAGATTTGGCAGTACACAATTCAGCGGCGGCCGGGGTTTACCACCCGGCTGCCGCCGGGCAATACCTGACTTTCATGCTGGGCGGCGAAGTCTATGCGCTGGGCATTTTAAACATCAAGGAAATTATCGATTACGGTGATTTGACCGAAGTGCCCATGATGCCGCCGTTTGTACGCGGTGTGATCAACCTGCGCGGCAGTGTGGTGCCGGTGGTGGATTTGGCGGCCCGTTTTGGTAAAGGTCACACTTCGGTTGCCAAGCGTACCGGCATCGTTATTGTGGAAACCTCGGCCCGGGATGACGATGATGAGAAAAAGCAAGACATCGGAATCATCGTTGATGCGGTGAATGAGGTTGTCGATATAGGGCAAGCCGAAATCGAACCGCCGCCTACCTTCGGCGCCGGCATCCGCCCGGATTTTATCAACGGCATGGCCAAGCAAAACGGAAAATTTGTGATTTTGCTGAATGTAGATAGGGTTTTGTCGGTGGAGGAGATGGCTAATTTGAGCCGGGAAAATACCGAACACCTGCTTGAGTTCAGCGCGGGTTAGTGTTTGCATTAGGCAAAGCTAAATGCAAGCACGAAAAAAGTGAATACGTATTATAAAAGGCAATCAGGCATGGTTCATCGGTAGCGCAGCCTATGACCATGCCGCTAAACCGAGTAAACAACTAGCGTATCAATTTTGATTCATTGAAATTGTTGGGTTAGCAGTAGTCGAAATCAATGTTGAGTCGGCTTAACCTGAACGCTGTTAAATTTAAACATAAAGCAGTAGGTACAGTTTTTAGTCAGGATGAAGAACTGTGATTTAGTTTAAGCCGCGCTTTAATGGCGCCTCAACCTTCGATTTAAATTATGTTAATGACAGCAGATAAAACACATCAGCAAAACAGAAAACATTCGCCCGGCCATTCAGAGAGCCAAGAGGTGAATTTTAAAAGTCCTAACCGTTTGGACGCGATGATGAACCGGTTGCTACTGTGGCAGAAATTCATGCTGCTGGGCATGGTTGCCTTTTTAATGCTTTCGGCGCCGGTCTGGCTTTTGGTTTCCAAGGCACAAGAAGAGAAGACTTTTGCCGCTAAAGAGGCAACCGGCATTGAATATGTGGGTAAAACCCTAAGGCTGATGCAATTGTTGCAGCAACACCGGGGTTTAAGCGCTGTTGTCTTAAGCGGCAACAACAATGAAAATGCCAACTGGCAAATAGTGCGTGCCGAAATTAATCAGCAGATCAATGCCATTGAGGCATTGGACGCACATTTATCAAAATTGGGCATGACACCGGCTTGGCAAGGCATGCGCAACCAATGGCAAAACCTTGAAAGCGATGCCGAGGCGTTAACTGTTGCCGACAGTTTTGCCAAACACTCCGCACTGATAGAAAGCGTGTTAGCGTTTAACCGTAAACTGCTGGATAACACCAATGTCAATTTGGATCCGGTCATCGGTACTTATTATCTTGGCCAGTTGAGTTTTGATTTGCTGCCGAAAACTGCGGAAATTTTGGGCCAAATGCGCGGCATAGGCAGCCCGATATTAAACCGTAAACAAGTTACTCCGATTGAAGCGGCTTCATTGCATCAATTAGCGAAAAGCCTGGCTTATCAATTGAATTTAATTAACGAGAGTCTGGCGAAAATCGACGTTATCGATAATTTAACCCGCACTGAAGTACTTAAATATATAAACTCGGCCAAGCAAGCCGCCGATCTGACAGAATCGCAGATTATCAATTCCGGAAAATTTGAGCTTACCGGTAAAGATTACTTCAGCAAACTCACCGAGACCATTAATTTGAACTTCTCGATGACCGGCCGAGCCAGCGAGCAATTCTTAACCGCCATCGATAAACGCATAACCGATATCAACCAGCTTAATTTAACGGTGCTGGTGGCGGTATTAATCGGCATTGGCGGCTTTATCAGCTTGAGCTGGTTTACTGTTTCCGGTGTGATACGGCCGGTTAAATCAACTATCGATGCCATAACACAATTAGGCCGTGGTGAAATGCCGGAAACCGATACCACAAATTACGGTTTGGAATTCAATCAGCTAAGAGACGGTCTGAATTCGGCGGTTGCCGCCATTAAGCTACTGGCCGAGGATGCCGGCGAACTGTCTGAAGCGGCGGTGCAAGGACGATTATCGGTACGCGCCGATGCCAGCAGACACCAAGGCGATTTTCGCAAGATTGTTGAAGGTATCAATGCCACTCTGGATGGGGTGGTTTTACCCCTCAATGACGCCGCAGCCCATGTGTCTAATATTTCCAAAGGCGAAATTTCCACTAAAGTCAGCGGAAACTATAGTGGTGATTTCGATACCTTAAAAACCAATCTGAACACGTGTCTTGACGCATTGAACGGACTCACCGATGAAATCGCCACTATGGCAAGACAGCACAGCTTGGGAGAAATCGATGCCAAAATCGATGAAGCCCGTTTCCATGGCAGCTATCAGGCCATTGCCAAATGCATTAACGAGATGGTGTTTGAGCATATTGCCACCAAGAAAAAAGCCGTCGCCTGTTTGACCGCCTTTGGCGAAGGTGATATGGATGCCGCGATAGAAAGCTTCCCCGGTAAAAAACGCTTTATCAATGATTCCATTGAGCAAGTCCGCACCAATATCAAAGCCCTGATTAGCGATACCACGCAGTTATCGCAGGCGGCGGTGGAAGGTAATCTCACTGTCCGCGCCGATACCGGCAAGCACCACGGCGATTTCCGTAAGATTATCGAAGGCTTTAATAATACGTTGGATGCAGTGATTGGTCCGCTTAATGTTGCCGCGGACTATGTGGATAATATTGCCAAAGGTAATTTACCCGAGAAGATTGCTGACAATTATCAAGGCGATTTTAAACCCATTAAAAACAATCTGAACTCTTTGATCGGTACCTTAAACGAATTTGAGGTGGCGCAACAGAAAATGTGGGACGAACACGCAGCCGGCAACATCGATTATGTGTTACCAGCCGCGCAATTTAATGGCGTGTATCAGCGCATTGCGAATAGTAGTAACGAACTGGTGGCCTCGCATATTGCCGTTAAAATGCGCGTGGTCGAGGTGGTCAAACACTATGCCGAGGGTGATTTTACCCAGGATATGGATAGGCTGCCCGGTAAAAAAGCCCAAATTACCCAGGCTATCGACGGCGTTAAACACAATCTGCAATCCATGCAGTCGGAAATCATGGTGTTGGTGAAAGAAGCGGTGGAAGGTAATTTATCGGCCCGCGCCGATAGCAGTAAATTCAATTATGACTTCAAAGCCATGCTGGACGGCATCAATCAGACCTTGGATGCGGTGGTGGTACCTTTGAACGTAGCTGCAAAATATGTGGCCGATATTTCCCGCGGCGAAATTCCGGCACGCATCACCGATAGCTACAACGGCGATTTCAATGTCATCAAAAACAATCTGAATACTTGCATTGATGCCATCAACGCGCTGGTTGAAGATACCATGATACTGTCGCGCGACGCCGTTGAAGGTAGATTGACTTCGCGCGCCGATGCCGGCAAGCATCAAGGCGAATATCGCAGGATTGTGGAAGGCATCAATGCGACCTTGGACGGCGTTATTCTCCCGCTGAATGAAGCGATGGAGGTCTTAACTTTTGTCGAACAAGGCGATTTGACTTATAAAATTAGCGGTGACTATAAAGGTCAACTCAGAAGTTTCAAGGAGACTGTCAATAACACGATTGCCAAATTATCCAAGACCATCACGGAAGTTGCCAGCTCCGCCAGCAGTTAAATAGCGCGGCCGATCAAATCAATGCCACTTCGCAGTCGCTCTCGCAGTCGGCCAACGAACAAGCGGCTAGTGTGGAAGAAACCAGTGCCAGTATCGAGCAAATGGCATCCAGCATTTTCCAGAATTCGGAGAATGCCAAAGTTACCGACGCCATGGCCGGCAAAGCGGCTAAAGAAGCTGAAGAGGGTGGTGCGGCAGTGAAAAACACCGTGGAAGCGATGAAAAAGATTGCCGATAAAATCGGCATTATCGACGATATTGCCTATCAAACCAATATGTTGGCGCTGAATGCCGCCATCGAAGCAGCGCGTGCCGGCGATCACGGCAAGGGTTTCGCGGTGGTGGCGGCGGAAGTGCGTAAACTCGCCGAACGCAGTCAGGTAGCCGCCCATGAAATCGGCGAATTGGCGGTAAGCAGTGTCAAAACCGCAGAAAACGCTGGTAAGCTGCTCGATGAAATCGTGCCCAGTATCGGTAAAACTTCGGATTTGGTACAGGAAATTGCTGCCGCTTCTCAGGAGCAATCGCTTGGGGTCAGCCAAATCAACACGGCGGTCGGGCAAATGAACCAGATCACTCAGCAAAATGCAGCAGCCAGTGAAGAATTGGCGTCAACGGCTGATTTAATGTCCAGCCAGACCGAGCAGCTTCAACTGCTGATGAGTTTTTTCAAGGTTAAAACCGCTAAAAATCAAACGGTGCAGCTGAAAGGCAAACCGGCAACTCCCAGCGGACAAAATAAGCCAATACCCGTCAAGCCTGAGTATCAAGGTGTGGCGGAAGCATCTTTTGACATGCGTAAATTCGAGCACTTTTAGCGGCAGGTTCGTATAAGCCGTGCCCAAACCAACGGCGGATGAGGCTTTTGCTTCACCGCCGGATTTTGGAAAGCTATGCCGCATGCGTTCATTTACCGCTTGGCAAAACAAATTAACCGATTTGTGATATTGCTCAATGTAAATCAGATAGTGTCTGCCAAAGAATTAGCTAATATTAAATGTATAAATTTAAACCATGAAGTGGAATCCAATGGCAGTGCATAAAGAATCATTAAGTGCTCACAGCAGTGGGATGGTGGCTTTACAAGCCCATGAGTTTGCGTGGATTAAAGACTATCTTTACCAACAGGCGGGAATTGTGCTGAACGACAGCAAGCAGGCGCTGGTTACCGGCCGCCTGGATAAGCGTCTTCGGTATTTCGGCATGAGTTCATACCGGGAATATTTTGCGTTATTCAATAAGTCCGGCTATGAGCATGAAGCGACCATGGCGATTGATCTGTTGACTACTAACGAAACCTATTTTTTCAGAGAAAATAAGCATTTCGAATTTTTGAAAAATCAGGTTTTGGCGTCTAGCGGTTCTAATGAAAAATTCCGTGCTTGGAGCGCAGCCAGCTCGACAGGAGAAGAAGCTTACACTATAGCCATGATTTTATCGGAAACGCCCAGAATTTCCGATTGGGAAATAATCGGCACCGATATTTCAACACGCGTCCTAGAGAAGGCCAGACGCGGGCTGTATCCCTTGCAGTCGGCGGATAAAATTGCCCCGCCTTTGCTGAAAAAATACTGCATGAAAGGCAGCGGCGAATATGACGGCTTTTTTTTAGTCAATGCCGGTTTACGCAGCCGGGTTAAATTCGTCTACGCCAATCTCATCGAAACCTTACCGGATTTTGGAAAGTTTAATGTGGTTTTCCTGCGCAATGTCATGATTTATTTCGACATGCCTACCAAACGCAAGATTGTGGAACGCATGTACGATTTTTTGCGGCCCGGCGGTTACTTCATAATCAGCCATTCCGAATCTTTGTCGGGTATGGACACCAAGTTTAGAGCGGTTGCTCCTTCCATTTATCAAAGGCCTGAATGAGTGCAGACTTTACCAAGCCCGAATTCTTCATTGATATTTTTTTGCAACCGGGTGATTTTTACTTCGGCGACCGGGAAACCCGCATAAGAACCTTATTAGGATCGTGCATAGCCATCACGCTTTGGCATCCCAGACTGAAAATTGGCGGCATGTGCCATTATTTACTGCCGATGCGGCATGGCAACCATAAAGAAGAAGAATTGGACGGACGTTATGGCAATGAGGCGATGCGGTTGTTCATGAGGGAATTACGTAAAACCAAAAGTTGGCCCGGCGATTATCAAGCCAAAATCTTTGGTGGGGGCGATCAGTTTCCGGGGATGGAAAAAGCCACCAAAATTACCGTTCCGGAAAACAACGTTCAAGCCGGCCGGAACTTGTTAAAACAAAATGGCTTTAATCTAAAAGCCGAGCATTTAGGCGGCACCGGCCATCGTAATGTGATCTTTGATGTCTGGAGCGGTGATGTATGGCTGCAACATGTGGCCAGAACTAAGGGATAACCACAATGCAAACTAAGAAAATAAGAACCCTGATTGTCGATGATTCAGCCGTTGTGCGCCAAGTGTTGACGCAGACTTTAGAAAAAAGCGATAGCATAGATGTCATCGGCTCGGCATCCGACCCGATATTCGCCATGGCTAGAATGAACCAGGATTGGCCCGATGTGGTCGTTCTGGACGTTGAAATGCCGCGTATGGACGGTATTACCTTTTTAAAACAGATCATGTCGGTCAGACCGACACCGGTTGTGATTTGTTCGACCTTAACCGAGAAAGGCGCCGAGACGACTTTACAAGCGTTGGCAGCCGGCGCGGTCGGTATTGTCACCAAACCCAAGGCCGGTTTAAAAACTTTTCTGGAAGACGATTCGCACGATCTGGTGCAGGCAGTAAAAGCCGCCGCCATGACCGATATGCGACGCATGAAGGCGATGACCATGGCAGTACGCCCGCTGGCCAAGCATCATGACGACGCCGCCAAGCCCGCGCCTACCCATGCCATGGCCTCAACTACCGACCGGTTGGTGGCCATAGGCACTTCCACCGGCGGTACGCAAGCCCTGGAGGTGGTGCTGACGCAGCTTTCAAGGGTGAGCCCCGGTATTGTTATTGTGCAGCACATGCCGGAAAAATTTACCGCGGCGTTTGCGTCACGGCTGGATAAGTTGTGCCAGATTGAAGTTAAAGAAGCCATCAGCGGAGATCGGGTCATACCCGGCAGAGCCTTAATTGCGCCCGGCGGCAAACACATGTCGATAGCCCGTAGCGGCGCGCAATACGTGGTGGAAGTGCAAGATGGGCCTTTGGTCAACCGCCATCGGCCTTCGGTGGATGTGTTATTCCGTTCGGTTGCCAAATGGGCCGGTAAAAACGCTTATGGCATCATCATGACCGGTATGGGCGATGATGGCGCCAGAGGGCTGAAAGAAATGCATGCCGTCGGAGCGCAAACGGCAAGCCAGGATGAAAATACCTGCGTGGTCTACGGAATGCCCAAGGAAGCGGTAAAACTGGGCGCGGTGCAACACGAAATACCGTTGCAAGCGATTGCCGGCAGCATTGAGCGCTACGGGCAACAGGCCTAGTGGTACCATTGCACTAAGCGTTAAATTTCCCGCTAAAAATTTTCCAGGCAGAAAACTCTGTTAACGTTCTAAGCGTATAATAAAGCCAAACCGACTCTTCCCGGTCTTTGAGTTTTCAAACTTCCAAGACCGGGTGGAAACTTTGGCGTAAAGGGATTGCTTGCAATCTTATTGTTATACCGCTCATGTCTCCAGCATTCATCCATTTAAAGCTGCATACCGAATTTTCGTTAATTGACGGCACGGTAAGAATCAAGCCTTTGATTAAACGACTGGCTGAATCCAACCAGCCGGCAATTGCCATCACCGAGCATGTTAATCTGTTCTCGCTGGTCAAATTCTACCGGGCGGCCATGGCTCAGGGTATAAAACCGATTGCCGGCGCCGATATGCTGATTTTTAATCCCGGCGAACCCGCCACGCCCTTCAAGTTAACGCTGTTGGCCAAGGATCACAGCGGTTATATCACCTTAACCGAACTGATTTCCAAAGCCTATCAGGAAGGTCAACACCAGGGCATACCCATGTTGCAGCGTGAATGGCTGGAGCACACTCATAATGGGGTTATTGCCTTGTCCGGTGCCATGGAAGGCGATATAGGCCGAGCCTTACTGGCGGAAAACCAGGACTTAGCCAAGGGATTGGCCGCTTATTGGGCGGATTTATTCGCCGATAGTTTTTATCTTGAATTACAACGTGTCGGCAAACCGGAAGAAGAGCGTTATATTGCGGGCGCGATTGAATTAGCGGCGGCTATAAATTTGCCCGTAGTGGCGACCAATGATGTGCGCTTTTTACGGCCCGAGGATTTCGACGCCCATGAAGTCAGGGTTTGCATACACCAGGGCCGGGTGCTGGATGACAACCGGCGGCCAAAAGACTATACGGCCCAGCAATATTTGCGCAGTGCTGAAGAAATGCAGGCGTTATTCGCCGATATTCCCGAAGCACTTGAAAATAGCGTGGAAATCGCCAAGCGTTGCAACCTGAAACTGAGCTTGGGCCAAAGTTTTCTGCCCGATTTTCCGGTGCCGCCGGGCATGACTTTGGGCGATTACCTGCGTGCGGCGGCTCATCAAGGTCTGGAAGAGCGGCTAGTGCAATACCCGGCTCAGGGTTCTGACTCGCCCGAGGCCAACCGCAAATGCTATTTTGACCGCCTGGCGCTTGAGCTGGATGTAATTATCCAGATGGGCTTTCCGGGCTATTTCATGATCGTGGCCGATTTTATCCAATGGGCCAAGAACAACCGCATTCCGGTCGGTCCCGGCCGGGGCTCGGGCGCGGGCTCGCTGGTGGCTTATGCGCTCAAGATCACCGACCTTGATCCTATCGAATTCGACCTTTTATTCGAACGCTTTTTGAATCCGGAACGGGTTTCCATGCCCGATTTCGACGTCGATTTCTGCATGGACCGGCGCGATGAAGTCATTGATTATGTAGCCCGCCGTTATGGCCGCGATCATGTCGCGCAAATCATTACTTACGGCTCCATGGCGGCGAAAGCGGTGATCCGGGATGTTGGTCGGGTGTTGGGCTTTGCCTACGGTTTTGTAGACCGGCTGGCGAAATTAATCCCCTTTGAACTAGGCATGACGCTGGAAAAAGCGCTGGAAGAAAGCGCGGAGCTTAAGCAGTTGTATGCCACCGAGGAGGAAGTCAAAATCCTCATCGATATGGCACGTTCACTGGAGGGTATCTCCCGCAATGCCGGCAAACATGCCGGTGGCGTTGTGATTTCACCCACTAGGCTGACCGATTTTACCCCGTTGTACTGCGAGCAAGGCGGCGGCAATCTGGTCACCCAGTTCGATAAGGACGATATCGAGGCTATCGGCCTGGTTAAATTCGACTTTTTGGGTCTCAGGACGCTTACCATTATCGATTGGGCGCTGGAGACCATCAACACACAGCGGGCGGAAACCGGTCAGGAAGCGATTGATATTACCGTAATTCCGCGCGATGATCCGGCGCCTTATGAATTATTGAAAAATGCGCAGACCACGGCGGTTTTCCAGTTGGAATCGCGCGGCATGAAAGAGCTGATCAAAAAGCTTAGGCCGGATTGCTTCGACGACATTATCGCTTTGGTGGCGTTGTTTCGTCCGGGGCCATTGGAATCGGGCATGGTGGATGACTATATCAATGTCAAACACGGCGCCCAGGCGGAATATCCACATCCGGCCCTGATGCCGATATTAAAGCCCACCAACGGGGTGATTCTGTATCAGGAGCAAGTCATGCAGATTGCGCAAGTACTTGCCCGATACACCTTGGGCGGGGCGGATATGCTCAGGCGCGCCATGGGTAAGAAAAAGCCCGAGGAGATGGCCAAACAACGTGAAATTTTTACCCAGGGCGCGGTAGAAAACCAAGTGAATGAAGGCGTGGCAACCTATATTTTCGATTTGATGGAAAAGTTTGCCGGTTACGGCTTCAACAAATCACATTCCGCCGCTTACGCTTTGGTGGCCTACCAAACCGCCTGGCTTAAATCCTATTATCCGGCGGCATTTATGGCGGCGGTTTTATCGTCGGATATGGATAATACCGATAAGGTGGTGGTGTTGATTGAAGAATGCCGACAAATGAAACTTAAAATATGTCCGCCTTCCATCAATATCTCCGATTTTCGATTTACCGTAAACAAGCGAGGCGAAATTGTTTACGGTTTGGGCGCTGTGAAAGGCGTTGGCGAGGCGGCGATATTGGATATGCTGGTTGATCGCCGGGAAAACGGATTATTTTCCGATCTTTATGATTTGTGCAAACGCATTGACCTGCGCAAGTTTAATCGCCGGGTTTTGGAAGCCTTAATCCGCGCCGGCGCGTTTGATGAATTTAATGTTAACCGCGCCGCGCACATGGCCGAATTGCCTACCGTTTTGCGCATTGCCGAGCAACACGGCCGAATGGCGCAAACCGGGCAAAACGATTTATTCGGTTTAGCCGAAGATACCCAGTCAAACGCCGGTTTAAACGTTGCCTACAGCGTGGCGGTAGAGCCTTGGACGGAAGCGGAAACACTGGCGGCGGAAAAAATGACTCTGGGCTTGTTTTTAACCGGACATCCTATCGATCAATACGTGGCTGAGCTTGGCCAGTTCACCCATGGCAAAATTGCAAACCTGCTGGCTGATGCCGAGCGCTCGCGCGGAAAATTAGAAGCCCGAGTGGCCGGGCTTGTGGTCGATGTGCGCACCCGTCAGACCAAACAAGGCAAAACCATGGCGTTCGCCATCATCGATGATAAAACCGGCCGCTTGGAAGTGGCGGCATTTGGCGACACCTACGAAAAATACCGGGATATTTTCACCCGTGACACGCTGCTGATTGCCGAGGGAGCCGCCGGCATCGACGATTTTTCCGGCATGTTGCGCTTGACGGCGGAAAAACTCTACAGTATCGAGCAAGCCAGAGACGCTTTCGCCCGCGGCTTGCAATTAAATTGGGATGCCAATGCCATTCCCCAGGATTTAATTTCAGGCTTACAGTCGGTGCTGAAACCGTTTAAGGCGGTGCTTGCCCGGTGGTTATCAGTTA
>PERF01000092.1 GCA_002928495.1 Methylobacter sp.
TGTCACTTTTCAAAGCTGCAGTCAGCGGATGGTCAAAGTTGATGTCAGCAGATTAATCAACAATAAGTAATTCTGTCAGTTGCGACATGCCGGCTTATTTTTTAGTTATTTTTGTTTTAAGGTCGAACCCTGTGTTCGCAGTCTCTCCCCGAAAGATTTCTAGCCAACCCACCTATATTGAAAGGTATCTTAAGTAATGAAGTTGGCTTCTGATATTCTTGCAGTCGTCTTCTGACAGCGGTAGTAGCCAAAATAGATAGCCAAGTAGGTGATGGCCAAATTACATTGCGGTTCTAATTATTGGCCATATGATTTATACTGGGCTAAATTAAGTATACCCATTTTGGCCATCCAACCATGAAAGTTGCTCGTATCTACCTTCGCGTCAGTACCGAAGAACAAGACCTTACCCGTCAAACCGAAATCGTCCACAGTGCTCGGGCAGAAGGGTATTACATCGCCGGCATCTACCGTGAAAAGGCTTCGGGTGCCCGTGCTGATCGGCCCGAGCTACTACGAATGATTGCAGACCTACAATCAGGCGAAGTCGTCGTAGCTGAGAAAATTGACCGCATCAGTCGGCTTCCCTTGGCCGAAGCCGAGCAACTGGTTGGATCAATCCGGGCCAAGGGAGCAAGACTGGCTGTGCCGGGCCTAGTCGATTTATCCGATTTTGCGGCTGAGGCCGACGGTGTGGCCAAGATCGTTTTGGAGTCGGTGCAGGAATTATTACTTAAACTTGCCCTGCAAATGACACGTGATGACTATGAGACTCGCCGAGAGCGACAGCGCCAAGGTGTTCAGCTTGCCAAGATCGCCGGTAAGTATGCGGGTCGCATCCCTGATACCACGACACATCAGCGTATCGTTGCGCTGCGTGGAGCAGGACATACTATCAAACGGACCGCTGAGCTGGCTGGATGTAGCCAAAGCCAGGTCAAGCGCATATGGGCAGAGCATAAGGGCAGTCACTAAATTATAATCCTGTTCAAGTGGTCTGCTTTCATGCCCCTGCAAGGCAAGGGTTGCTTTGCGGAAATTGGCGACTGGCAATGCAGAAGTATGACGAAGCGGCACTGGACTGCGCATTGACAAACCAGATATTGATAGAGGTGATCTGCAATGAAAAAAGAATACCGTAGCCGTTTGATGGTCTCCGTACATGAAACCGCCGAAGGCTTGCATGAGGCTGGCGTCATGGATAAGCGTACCATGCGCAAATTCGACGAACTGTGTCTAACGCCAATCAGAGGGTGTCAGATTGGAGCACACATCGACTTGGTGTCTGTACGAACGGAGAAATAGCGTCAGAGTTAGCTGGGTTCGTGCATTTCTTGCCGATTCCGGCTCAACGTCTATTCGCACAACCGGACACCTCATCCCCTTGGCGGACGATTTTTTCCGAATTCTGGGGCGCCCTGCATATTCCACCCCAATCCAGCCACCGATTCCGAGACGATTACGTCAGTAGTGAATGATAGCTTTTGAAAGTGGCGAAATGTCGCGATCGACCCCTATGAGCTGTCAGATAAGATTTAATTTGCGGTGACAGGAAAAGGCAAATAAGCTGCCCTTCAAAATGTAGATTAGCTTGCGTAACAGCACATTTCGAAGCCAACAATTCCTCCGGATACGCTATCGCTAATCAAAGCAGGCTATCGACTTCTGGTTTAAATGGGATAAGAAAAATTCAATGAATGACGTGTTTTCAAAAATCAAATCAGGCGACTTATATAGCTTACTAGCAAGTTGCAGTAACGAGGATTTGGCTCCTCTGGTTAGCTATATAACCGATAAGCTTTCGAATTATCTTGTAACTGATGATATCTACAAAAGGCATAGTCCAGATCACACAAAATATACCAAATTAATCGCGAGCGAAATTCGACTTTATGGCGGAAATTCGGTAAGCAATATAGCTCGCGGAGGGGTGGGGCCTGATTATGATGAGGTTTTATTTGATGTTTGTCAGAAGATAGGCATTCCATCAACTAAAGGAAGAATTCTTGATAATGAATCAAATTTATTAAGAATTTGCCTTCCTTATGGTTGGGAAGCTCTTAGTCCGGTTAATCAACAAGCCGCTGTAAAGAAGGCTAGGGATACATACGCAACTACGGGCGGCATAGTTACAACTGGTGTAGGAACTGCAACAATTTTTGCAACTGCTATTAGAACAATCGCTGTACCAGTTGGCGTAGGCTTAATTGCTAAAGGTGTTGCTGACCCGGCATTTGAAGTGACTATTCCCTGTGTTTTACACATTGCATATCTTCGGTGGAAAGTGCTCAACTACATCGAAAACCACAGGAAGAAAACGTTACAAATCGCTAATGTCAGTGCGTCAACCAATAGTCAATTAGTCGTAAATCGTGATTCACCGCTTATTATCGGGGAAGATGCTGATAAACCTGTTCTGACATTTGCCTTGGCTAAAATTTCAAAACACTCTCCCGTAAATTGGCAACCTGTTTCAGAATCTGACGGCACAGGAATTAGCAGTTTTAATCCACTATTGCAAGCAGTTCCCAGCATGGTCACCAAGATGCATATTGCTACGACGCAATATGTAGAGGTGAATATTCGGCTGGACTCTTTGACACCAGTAAAAAATAGCACCGATGAATTAAGAGGCTATGTTATAGGTTCTAACGGTCGTATTACAGAGCAGGCGAAACTACTCTCTCCAGAGAACCTCGAGAAAATTGTTAATGCGGGCGCATTATTTCAGGTTGCATCTGTAATTGTCGCTCAAAAACATTTGGCAGATATAAGCCAAAAATTGACTGAAATTAAAAAAACAGTTGATGATATTCATAAGCATCAGAAAGATAAACGAGAAACAGATATAACAGGAGCGGTCGATTATTTCAAACAAATAGCCCCTTCAATTTTGGCTGGTGAGTTAAGAGATTCTTATGAACACCAAATTGAAAAATATGAAGGTGAGTTGCTTTCTATTAGAAATCATTTGTTGAAGGATATTAAAAATCAAAATCATGAAATCGAAAATCTAAAAGATGGTCATATATTTGGTACGGAAGGGATGAAGGCGTTGATAAAGAAGCATCAGAATGAACTTTTCAACCTATATCAGCAACTGTTCCTTTGCATTCGAGCACGCGCATGTGGTTGGCAGCTTTTGCTTGCATTTCCTAGAACTGAAGAAATTGCAAAAAGCCGTAAACAGAATATTGATGAATCACTTGCAGTGCTAAATGTTGATGGCGAATTGGTGAAGCAGACCATTGCTGAAATGGATAAAAAAATCCGCAGCCTTTCAGCAATTACCAATACTGCGCAAACGCTTAATGAACGAAAACTGGATTTATTAAAGTGGCAAGACAAATTGATAGAAGAAATTACATATACTAGAAGTGAAATTGACGCGAATATCCGTTCTGTAGAATCGTTGGTACAGGATAAACACGGCGCAACAAAATTCCTTCTCAAAGTTGAAGGTGACAAAATAGTTGCCCGTAGCCCTTTGTGAATGTCTCTAGCCCGTAGGCGGTTAACAGCATGCACCGCACTTTAGCGATTGGCGCGACTCGTAAATTCACCCCCCTACAGCTGCTTTTGGCTGGACATTTGCCATTGGCGCTTTTGATTCGTCTGGCGGCATAATGGCCGATTCTGTTGAAAAGTCGGTTTTATTAAAATTTTAACCAATTTTTGACGTTCGTCAAAATGATAACTGTTTGTTTTCAAAAATAGCTTGCTTTTTAATTTCACATAAATGCGGACATGTCAACCAGGGTCATGGCGACCCTGGGGACCTTTACCCCCTGCATGGAAATCTATTCAATTGACGAAGCGTTTCTTGATTTGACCGGCGTCTATCCGTGTCAATCCGACCCGATTGCTTACGGACAGCGCATCAAGCAAGCGGTGTTCCGCGCGACCGGCATTCCAGTCTGTGTCGGCATGGGGCCGACCAAGACCTTGGCCAAACTGGCTAACTTCGCCGCCAAGAAATGGCCCAAAACTCACGGCGTATTGGATGTATCGGACCAGTTGCGCAGGGAAAAGCTAATGCGTATCGTATCGGTCAACGAGGTCTGGGGGATTGGCCCGCAACAGCTGATTTTTTGATACAGTAAGCCATCAGAATTGATAGTGTTCATTGTCTCGCAGCCGCCGGTTACATATTGGTATGGTGATGCAAGAAAAAATCGATGATGGCATCGCTACGCTGTTCCGGCCATTGCGCATGCGGTTTGTCGCCTTCGCAATACACGGTTTTTACGCCATTGGCGCAACCGGAATAAGCCACGCAACCGTTGCCGATCGTATCGGGAATCGGCTCGCATTTGTTACAGGCCGCCCACCAGCCGGCTGTTTGCTGTCCGTAACCCGGAAACAGCCGGTCCTTGCTGCTGTGTATAATCATAACCGGCAAGGGTTCCGGGCATTTGCGGTCGCGTAAGTCCTCATAGGTTACGCCGGCGGCACTGGGGGCGATTGCTGTAGGAATGTGCCGGGTGCCGGTCATAAAAGCTAAAGCCATTGCCGAGGTGCCGCCATCGGAATGACCGGTTACATAGACCTGTTTTTCATCGATACACCATTTTTTAGCCATCGCATGGGGGATCGTACCCAGTTCCACGGTGGTGCTCGGCGAAAGCTCGGGATGATCGGCATAAGCAACGATAAAACCGGAGCGGGTTGCGGGTAAGGTGAATCCTGTCATCTTCTCCGTTTTGGCGCGATTCGCACCCGCCGGTGAAAATACCAGTAATAAAGGATGGGCTATCGATGCATCATAATTCTTAGGGGTGCGGACGTTGTAATTTATGCCGTTTTCGGTTTCTTCTCCGTACGTTTCTCCGGTATCGCCACTCAATAGGTCAGGCTGGCAAGTGCCGCGCGGCATATCCGGTCGGTAAACGGTTTGCCCTAGTTCCACCGGAACGCCGCTATGATCCAGCCAAAGCATGCCGGCCAGCGCTATTACCGGCAATCCGAACAAGACTTTTTGCCAACGATTGCTTTCAAGAAGATAGGACTTTAACTGTGCAATATTCATTTTGATGGCTCCCTTGATGGGTT
Source organism: Methylobacter sp. (assembly GCA_002928495.1). GTDB lineage: Bacteria > Pseudomonadota > Gammaproteobacteria > Methylococcales > Methylomonadaceae > WM-3-3. Next base: position 5,053 of record PERF01000092.1, read on the forward strand.
CGGCGCTGGGTTTAGGCTTCCGGATTTTGCTCGGGCGTATGCTTTAACGCGGCCCGGAACAAGCCGTAAGCCAGCAAAGACAGGCTGGCTATCGTTATCAGCAGCGGCGTATAGTTTTTACCCGGCACCGACTCCAGCCCGACGGAGAACGGAATATGGGTATCCAGGCGCTTATCCTTATCAACGATAGCAATATGCGCCAAGTAATTGCCGGCGCCATAACGGCTAAAGTCCACCGAGAGGTTCGCCGTGCCGGTTTTGACTTTTTGTGGTTCTCGATAAAACACCCGAGTACCATCCGGCTCTTTGGTGATCTCGAATTCGACGCTGACATGGCGCAGGCTTTTGCCCTCGTAATCGAACACTAACTTGGTGGGGCCGACGCCTGGAATGATGTTGCAGTATTCCAGGTTGCCGGACAATGTCGGGGTATACGCCGTAAGATGCACGCGTTCAAAGCCCACTCGCGCATTGCAGTTGTCGACCACTTCGGCCGCGCCGCGATGAGCGTGGATATTGCCCAAGGGTAGGCACGTTAGCGCCAAGATCAAGGCTATCTTTGCGCCCTGGCTTTTATAACGGTTATGTCCGGTGTTCATCGGTTTCCTCCAGCAAAGCATTTAACTTAAGCTGATCAACGCAATTAGAAATCGAAGGTTTCCACTTCGGAAATCAAAAACGTCGGCGCGCCGCCGCTGGAAATATCCACCGCATGCGCCGCCGTTTCCTGGCCGCCGGGCGAACTTAGGCAGGCTTGTAAATCGCCAATCGATGGGAAGTACACTTCGGCGATACGATGAAACTGCGCGGCGCTTTGGTCGGCATTGGATTTGATCAGAGAGGCGACGAAGCGGGTCTTCCCAGCCAACTTTTCCACGGCCATCGGCACGTGTTCGTCGGCATAGCGGCGTTCGAAGGTTTCCAGATCGGTCGGTACTGGGTACATCACAATTAATTTTGCTGCTTTCATAGGTTTCTCGAATGTTTTTGTAAAAAGTAGATGCTATGAAACGCCTATTTTTCCAATTAGTAAAATACCGGTTTTCTATGAAACAATAGGTTTTTCCTATTCAATTGGGGTAGATATGGAAATGCAACAAATACGCTATTTTCTGGCGGTATGCGATAAGGGATCGTTTACGCGGGCCGCGCAATCGGCTTTTGTTGCGCAGCCGTCGTTGACGCAAGCAATTAAAAAGCTGGAGGACGAACTGGGCGGGGAGTTATTCAGCCGCGAACGCAGCGGCTGTCGTTTGACATCGCTGGGGCGTTTGGTGGAGCCGACCCTGAGGCAGATTTTTCACGAGGCGCAAACCATCAAGGCCGAGGCTGTCCGCTTCAGCCGCTTGAACACCGTGCCGCTGCGCATAGGCGTGATGGCTACTATTGCCGCGCAACATCTCAGCACGTTCTTTGCCGACTTCCAGCAAGAACGGCCGCATGTGGAATTGGAACTGGTGGTGGATAACGAGTGTAATCTGGCGCAGCAATTGGATGAGGGAAGGCTGGATTTGATGGTCAGTGCGCCGACCTCGCCGCTGCCGGCGCATTTACAGTCCTTAAAGCTGTACGAGGAGCGTTATGTAGTGGTTTTTAACGACAAGCATCGCTTCAATCAATTGGAGGTCATCGATTTGGCGACCATCCAATCCGAGCCTTATCTGGATCGCCTAAACTGCGAATTACGCGAAACCTTGCGCGGCGTTTGCCTGGGCCGGCAGATCAATCTCTATGCGGCTTATAGAAGCAACAGCGAGGAATGGATATTGAGCATGGTGCGGGCCGGGTTAGGCGTGGCGTTGATGCCGGAATTCAGTGTGCCGAAGCGGGGCGATAAGCTCAAAACCCGGTATTTATCCGATCCGGAAATTCGGCGCACGATTTTTGCGGTTTACCAGGACTCGGCGGCGACAAATCCGGAAGTAAACCAGTTGCTGGAAAAGTTAAAAGTTGGGTTTTGACGGGAGCGATTAGCTTATCCGCGTCTTGGCTAAGCAATTGTGTTAATTTGCGCGCAAACCAAACCGCCGCCGCTTAGCCGGGCGAACCCAGATTAATCATCGTTCCCACGCTCCGGCACCACCTCTGTTTTAATCACTGGTGTCACTCATTAACAAGCCGGGGGAGCTTAGACACAAAGCCCAAAATACTATCGGATTACTTTGAAAAACAGTTACAGCCGAGTTTCAACAATTTTTCGAATTGGGATGCTGGTAGTGGCTTGCTAAAAAGTCAGCAAAATCTGGTTCCTGAATACCTGCAACTTGTTCACGAAGGGTGTCGGGCACTTCCCAGAGAATCTCGTTTTTTCTTTCTTCTGGCGTTTTCTGCCAAAGCAATTTGGCATCGTCAATAGTTACCCTTTCAACAATCCCACAAGTTACCCAATCATCATAGACACGATCTCGAGAAGCGATAGCCACTTCTCTAAAGTTCAGGATTAATTAAAATGGTCGCTAACTATCCCGATATAACACGGGCAGCAGTGACGGGATAATCAGCCAGTCAATTGAGGGATTTCAAAAACTTCGACCGTCAACAAGTGGCCGAAACTGCGATCTGAGCGGTTGGGCATCGGTGAACCGCTGCAATGACCATGAAACGGTCGCGTAATTCGTGCTCCATCTTGATGGACATTTGAACGTCTTTAGCCATGCCAGCCTCACGGATATTGTTGAATGATGCTGATTATTCATTTATGCGGTGGATTTCCTACCAAACGCCTGTTCGCGACAAGTTCTAACGCAGCTTTGCCTTCAGCAGTTTCTACATATTGACGCACTTTGTCCATAAGTCGATCCCAAACACGCCGCCAAGTCATCTGCTCAAGCAGTTCAACAGAAATTCCCGTGCCATTGGATAGTCGCTGGAGTAGTTCCGGTGTGGGAGCCTGAAATTGTCTCGCTCGGCTATCGGCGACAGGGATACCAAGAGCGCGAAGGCAAAAGAGTTCATAACGAACACCGTAACACTCAGCCAGTCGGCGGACATAGTGTTCTAACGTTTCGGCATCATGAGGTTTCGGATGCAACGGCCAGCGCTTTTGCACTCAACGCAATTCCCGCTCAACCATGCGCCGACGCACGCTAGGAGGATGATAATCAGCGCGCTCAATGACGGCGCAATTAATGCGTTCTTCTCCCTGCAATAGCGCAGCTACCGTGGCACTGTTCAAGAGTGCGGTAATTTCACCAATAGTACCTTCAGATCGCCGCAAAATCAGCTCGCACAGCGGTGCAGTTGCTAAATGTGAGGGTTCACGCAAGGGCAAAACAGTTTCGAAGCTGGCCAGCAGACGTGCTAATTCCTCGCCAGCCTCCCAGAGTGGTAGTAACAGAGGATGAAACCGATTTTCAAGCTGGTCGTCGCTACGAATCGCAAGATAAGCGTCACGGATACCCAGGCAAACGATAGGAATGCGCAGATCGTTGCCAATAAAACGGAGCAGATTCAACAGTTCGCGTTGCCGCCTAGCCGTTGCGCCGAGTAAATTGTGTACCTCGTCAATTATCAGCATGCGGACGCCGACGGTTCGCATCAGTCGTAATGTCAAGGCCTCACGCACGTCGTGCCGACCATAAAAGCCAACTGGCGTACCCAGTGTAGCCTGCAATGCGGTGTGTAGTCGGTTAGCGGTTGCCTCGGCTGGCATTTGTAGCATGAGGACCGGAATGACCTCGTGTTCACCGTCCTCTGACATCCGCTGGGGATGCGCGCGATGAAACTTTTCGGCAATCATGGTTTTGCCGTTGTTGCTTGGGCCTACTATAAGGATGTTTTTCGGACGCAGTTTGCCAGGCTCGTCGGAAAGTAACGCTTCAAGTTGTAACAATGCTTGGTGGGCACAGGTGTAGCCGATCCATCGCTCGATTCGAAGGCGAGCTAGACGCTCTGCACTGGGTAACATGGCCAGTGAGCGCGCTTCTGGACCTAAATGGCTAAGGCTTACCATGCTTCGATGTCATCAAACGGGCGTACTGGACCAATATCAACTGTCGACGTGGTATTCTCAATTTGAGATGACTCCCTCTCTAGCTTCGAACCCAATTGGCGGCGCGTCCGGTTGCGGCGGGCTGTGCGCGTAAGCGTCTCGGCCTTACGCTCAATCTCACGCATTTCATCAATGGCGGCGAACAAACTGGCTTCGTCGACCGCAGTGCGTCGCTGTTCACGCAGACGTTTTCGCGCTAGTTTGTGCTCCCATAGGCTGATAGCCGGTCGAGACAACATGCGATACGGTACTTCCAGGTAGACATTATGCTCTTCATCAAGCACGAAAATTCGTGACAAATCGCGGGGATCGCGGCGAATCAGCAAAGGAGTTGGCTGATTGCGCAACTGTATCCATGGACGTAGCGCATTGCTGTAGTAAGTAATGTGATCAATCGTAATACCGTCCCGTTGTAAAGAGCGGCGCACTACTGGCAGGAAGTCGATCAGGAAGGTGCGTGGGTCACGTGGTATTGGTATCGTTTTGTTGGCGGCAATAAGCGACTGGAGACCTTGCTGGTAGCGATGCAAGGGAATATCGTCATCCATACCTTCGTGCGGCCGCAGGTGGTAATACTTGGTAATCGCGACGGCAAACCAGCGTTCAAGTTCCTCAAGTGTTAGACAGGCCGTCTTGTCACTATCATAGCCACCGCGTTGGGTTGGATTTGAAAAGGTTGTACCGGGCAAAGCATGAACTAGCTGCATCAACGTGCCAATAACGCGCTCGACGACTCCGCCGTAATGAGGCAGGCCAGGTGGTCGCCATTCGATGGCAATGCCATGCTGAGCACAGCCCCGTTCAAATGCTAGCGAATGAAATTCTGAGGCGTTATCGACGCCGATACGACGCGGCTTACCGTTGACGGGCCAGCTTGCTTCAATGTCCCGCTGTTGTAACCACGGCGCCTTATCACTGGCTACCAGGGCCAGACAAAGGCCAACACTGGTGGCCGAGGGCGCCTCAAGCGATAGATGGAACCCGGCAATGCAGCGACTAAAAACGTCAATGGCCACCGTTAGCCATGGTCGGCCAATCGGTGAACGATCCACTGGATCGACGATAATCAGATCGACTGGCGTATGGTCTATTTGTAGCCAGTCAAGAGGAATATCAGAGGTTGGCGTGATGCCGTAAATCGGCTTGATTTCAGGATGGGGCTCGCCGCGTTGACAGTGTTCAGCCGGAGATAAGGTTTTCAAGCGGCGGCGGATAGTACTCTCAGAAGGCGGCGCTAATCCAGCTTTTAAGCATTGATTCCGGATTGCAAACACGAGTTCGGCTGCTGACCGTTTTTGCCGCGTAAGAAAAATTTCGGCTATCAGGCCACGGAGCAAATTTTCGCGAGGTGCGGCAAGTCGCTGTTTACCTCGCCCACCATTGGAGCCACCCGGCAATAGCGCAGTGAGTTCGCCGCCGGACTCGCGTAACCGTTGAATTAGCCGGTACACCTGCCTTTCGGATAACCCCAATTCAACGGCGGCTTCATGCGCTTTCTCGCGAGAACAATACTGGATTTCAAACAACGGACGCAAGACGACAGCACGGCGATACGCTTCATTCCATTCGCATTCTGCAATCTGAGAAAGGTCAGTCATAGTGCCCCCTTTGCGACGTGCTGACGTCGACTTTAACAATTTGCAGCTTACTGACATCGGGTTAGATGGCTGCTGTCATCGACTATGACATTTTAGTTTGTGGATAGCAAGGTAATACGCGAGCTTTGCTAATGACTGCTGACAACGGCTTCGGAAAGTCACAGAGTT
>PERF01000093.1 GCA_002928495.1 Methylobacter sp.
AATGGTTTGGGCAGTTTGTTGGATGTGGAAACCGCGCGCCGCAGCTTATTGTCATCGGAACTGGCGCAGATTGAGCTTCAACAGGAGCGTGTTAGCGCCTGGATCGCGTTATACCGGGCTGCGGGCGGTGGCTGGCAGTTGCCCGAGGACGCATCCCGTGCGGCAACCCTGCCGGAAGGCTACATCATCGATCAAGGCCGTCATAACCCAACATCGCAAAGTGAATTACCGGGAGGACATTCATGATCAAAATTAAACTCATGTTTTTACCGCTGGCGTTACTGGGGTGCGTGGGGTTATCGCTGGCGCTGGGAAACAGCCGGGCGGCGCAGCCCGTTCAGCCGCCTGCAGGCAACCCGGCATTAAATGTGGCCGTTACCCAACCGGAACTGCGTGAAATTCCGCTGATGCTTTCAGCTAACGGCTCTATTGCCGCTTGGCAGGAAGCTATTATCGGCGCCGAGATTGGCGATTTGCGGCTTAAACAAGTGTCTGTGCAAGTCGGGGAAACGGTCAAAAAAGGCCAAGTGCTGGCCGAGTTTACCGACGAAAGCGTGCTGGCGGATGTGGCCCAGAGCCGGGCTAGCTTAGCGGAGGCGCAGGCTAATCTGGCCGCCGCCAAGGTGGATGCCGAACGCGCTAACCGGATAGCTTCTGCAGGCGCCATCAGTGCTCAACAAATCGATCAGTACCGTACCGGCGAAAAAACCGCATCGGCCAAGGTGCAGGTTGCCAAGGCCCAGTTGGATTCGCAATTGCTCAGGCTTAAATACACTAAAGTTTTAGCCAGCGACGACGGCGTTATCTCATCGCGTAGCGCGACCTTAGGCGCCGTTGCTGTTAAAGGCCAGGAGTTGTTCCGCCTGATCCGGCAGAATCGGCTGGAATGGCAGGCCGAAGTGACGGCTGCCGAAATGGCACAATTGAAACCCGGTATGAAAGTCAACGTGGACGTTCCCGAAGTCGGCCGTTGCGCGGGCGTAATCCGGTATATTGCCCCCACGCTTAATGTTCAAAGCCGCAATGGGCTGGTGTATGTCGACTTACCCAATGCCGCTGAGGCCGGTTTGCGCACGGGTATGTTTGCCCACGGCGAATTCAATTTGGGCGCCAGCCGGGTGTTGACCATTCCGCAAGCAGCCATGGTGTTACGCGATGGTTTTAGCTATGTATACCGGTTGACCGGCCAACGGCGACCGTGCCCAAGTCAACCAAGTAAAAATTCAGCTGGGCCGCAGAGCCGGGGAGCGCTTGGAAATTATTTCGGGATTGGTTGCCGAAGACCGGATTGTGGCCGGTGGCGCGGCATTTTTAGCCGACGGCGATAGCGTCAGGGTGGTGTCGCAATGAATATTTCAACCTGGTGCATTCGTAACCCCATTCCGGCCATCATGCTGTTTGTACTGCTGAGTTTTGCCGGGCTGGCCAGTTTTAAAGCGCTTAAAATTCAGAACTTTCCTGATTTGGATCTACCGACGGTCATCGTGACGGCTTCATTGCCGGGTGCTTCGCCCTCGCAGATGGAAACCGAGGTCGCGCGTAAACTTGAAAACGCCATAGCGACATTGCAAAATCTTAAGCACATTACTACCAAGGTGCAGGACGGCACTGCCACGCTGACCGTGCAATTCCGATTGGAAAAACCGGTGCAGGAGGCAGTTGAAGATGTGCGTTCGGCGGTATCGAAAATTCGTACCGATTTACCCGGCGACTTGCGCGATCCTGTGGTCACCAAGCAGGATTTGGCGGGCTCCCCGATACTGGCTTACACCGTCAGCTCAACAGCGCGTGACGAAGAGGCCCTGTCCTGGTTTGTCGACGATACTGTCGGCAAGCGGTTGTTGGCGGTTGCAGGCGTGGGCGCGGTCAACCGGGTTGGTGGCGTCAACCGGGAAGTAACCATCGCTTTGGATCCGGTTAAGCTGCAAGCTTTAGGGGCAACCGCTACCGATATTTCCCGGCAATTACGCGACATTCAGCGTGAAAGCGCCGGCGGCCGTATCGATCTTGGCAATGGTGAACAACCGTTAAGAACGCTGGCCAATGTGGCGTCTGCCGATGAGATCCGGTCGCTGCAGATTGCGTTGGCCGATGGCCGCCACATTCGCCTCGAACAAGTGGCCCGGGTAGATGATGCCTATGCCGAACCCAGAGCCAAAGCCTTGCTGGACGGCAAGCCTCAGGTCAGTTTTGAGATCACCCGCAGTCGTGGAGCCAGCGAGCTGGAAGTTGGCGCCGGCGTGCAACAAGTGCTGGCCGGTATCCAGGCGGCCAATCCGGATATCACTTTTACCAAGGCCTTTGATTTTGTTAAACCGGTGCAAGAGGAATTTGATGGTTCGATGACCATGCTTTATGAGGGAGCGCTGCTGGCGGTTTTAGTGGTCTGGCTATTCCTGCGCGACTGGCGAGCCACCTTGATTTCGGCAGTGGCCTTACCGCTATCGGTAATCCCGGCTTTTTTAGGCATGGCCTGTTTCGGTTTTTCATTAAATGTGGTCACCTTGCTGGCGTTGTCGTTAGTCGTCGGCATATTGGTGGATGATGCTATCGTGGAAGTGGAAAATATTGTGCGCCACCTGCGCATGGGCAAAAGCCCTTACCAAGCGGCTATGGATGCAGCCGGTGAAATCGGCTTGGCCGTGGTGGCCACCACGTTTGCCCTGGTTGCCGTGTTTCTGCCGACGGCATTTATGAGTGGCATCGCCGGACGTTTTTTTAAACAGTTCGGCTGGTCTGCCGCCTTGGCGATACTCGCTTCTTTACTGGTGGCGCGCATGTTGACGCCGATGATGGCGGCTTACCTGTTAAAAAACCAAGGCGTAACGAGTCAGCCCGACGATGGCCGCATTATGCGCAATTACCTGCGTCTGGCGGCTTGGTGTCTGCGGCATCGATTGATTACGGTAGCCGCGGCGTTGGCGTTTTTTATCGGCTCATTGCTTTTGATTCCTTTATTACCCACCGGTTTCATCCCCGCCGATGACAACCCGCAAACCCAGGTGTTTGTGGAGCTGCCGCCGGGTTCCAGTTTGGCGCAGACCCAAGCCGTGGCTGAAACAGTCCGGCAATGGGTCGCCGCAATACCTTATGTGAAATCTGTCTACACCACCATCGGCGGCGGTTCCGCCGGCAGCGACCCGTTGGCGAATGCCTCCGGTAAAGGTGAAGTCCGTAAAGCCACGTTAACCATCACCCTGGCCGACCGGCAAGACCGGCCGGTGCGTAAGCAGGCGATTGAGCAATCCATACGCCAGGCGCTGACCAATGTGCCCGGCGTTAGAACTAAAGTCGGCTTGGGGTCTTCGGGCGAAAAATTCGTTCTGGTACTAAGCGGGGACGATCCGCAAGTCTTGGCTGCTGCGGCCCGAGCGGTGGAGCAGGATCTTAGAACCATTCCCGGCCTGGGCAGTATTACTTCCAGCGCCTCGCTGTTACGGCCGGAAATTGCTGTGCGCACCGACTTTGCCCGTGCCGCTGACCTGGGTATTACCACTGCTGCACTGGCGGAGACCTTGCGCATCGCTACCGTAGGTGATTACGACTGGTCGCTGGCTAAATTAAATCTTCCCCAGCGGCAAGTGCCCGTTGCCGTTAAGCTTGACGATACGGCGCGCCATGATCTTGCCATCTTGGAACGGCTGGCGGTGCCTTCCGGCAAAGCCGGAAACGGCCCGGTGATGGTAGGTCAGGTGGCAACCTTGGAATTATCCAGCGGCCCGGCGGAAATTGACCGGTATGACCGCTCGCGCAATGTAAATTTTGAGATTGAATTGTCCGGCCAACCCTTAGGCGACGTGGCGGCCGCCGCGCAAAATCTGCCCAGCATTAAAAATCTGCCGGCAGGAGTTAAGCAAATTAATATTGGCGATGCTGAAATGATGGCTGAGTTATTTGCCAGCTTCGGCTTGGCCATGTTAACAGGCGTATTGTGCATTTATATCGTGCTGGTTTTGTTGTTTAAAGACTTTTTACAGCCAATCACCCTTTTGATGGCGTTGCCGCTGTCGTTCGGGGGCGGTTTTGTGGCCCTGCTGTTGACCGGCAAAGCGTTTTCCATGCCATCGTTGATCGGCTTGGTTATGCTGATGGGTATTGCCACCAAAAATTCCATTCTTTTGGTGGAATACGCCATTGTCGCTCGCCGCGAACACGGTCTAAGCCGTTTTGACGCCTTGCTGGATGCCTGTCACAAACGCGCGCAGCCCATTATCATGACCACTATCGCCATGGGAGCGGGGATGTTGCCTATCGCCATCGGCGCCGGCGCCGCCGACTCTTCCTTCCGCAGCCCGATGGCGGTGGCTGTTATCGGCGGTTTGGTTACCTCAACCTTACTCAGCCTGTTGGTAATTCCGGTGGCTTATACTTACTTGGATGATGTTAAAAATTTCGGCTTGACGTTATGGCGGCGAATGTCTGGAAAGCCATCCGCTGAACCCGTTTTTGACGGGCAAAAGGGGTAGCCCGTAGGTGTTTAGTGTGAGGCGCATCCGTTCGTGTAAGCTATTTTTTCGACGATGCGCCTTAGCTACTTTATATTGCCAGCTTATGCTGCCGTTCCCTCTATTAGTTATCCGGTGCTTTCAGCCAATTAATCTCCCTGGCGGTCAGCTCGCCAATGGCTGATTCTTTCAGGCTTTCCGGCATTCTTGACGTGGTTTCGGTAAGCGGCAGGCGTACCGCCATGATTTCGGCTTTGGCCTGCGGCAATAGCGGGCTGCGGCTGGGATCGGCATAGCCGTTTGGGAATGCCGGCTCGCCATGGGCGTCATATTTATCGGTGGCGCCCACAGTGTGCAGCAGTTCGTGGGCGATGATAATGTTGTTTTGTTGGTCTTGGTCTAGATCGGCAAAGGCGTGCACGACCGACAGCAGGCCTTTATCCAAGCCCAGGGAGTGTTGCAGTTTACGGCCTGGGATGGCATCGTGGTAGTGCACAAATACCCGAACCCGGTGGTGGTTGGATTCATCGTCGGGGGTGTTTTGCGAGGCCCAATAGCGGAATTTTAAGCCCCACCAGACGATAGCGGGCAAACCGGCATCAGGCTTGGGCGCTTCGGGCGGTAAGTTGGTGATAACCGGGCCCAAGCGGGTTTGGCTGAGGTGACTGTTGATAACGCCGTAAATCCGGCTTTGTTGTTGCAAAAAAGCGTCGATAGGGCTGAATACGCTGTCGTCGAGTTCTTTTATATAGCTTTCCGCATTGCTGCTATGATCGGCATTGATGGGATAGATCACTACCTCCAGCGGATCAGACCAGGATTGCGCTTGCAGTTTTTGGGTTTTGGCGTAAAACGCTACAATCGCCAGCACAATCAATAAAACTACAATGCGCAACGCTTTCCACAACACGTTTAAGCCTCGCTCAGTGCCAGCGGTACTTCCCTAGCCAGGGGAGGGTTAAGGTAAAACCCGCGCATTTGCAAAATGCCTTTGGTATTCAAAGAAATAATTAAATACAAGGCATCCGGATAAGCCGCCATGTCCAGGTCAAGCGCCGATGGTTCGGCTGGCGCACTGGGGTGCGAATGGTAAATGGCAAACAGCTCTTCGCCGTTATCGCGTAGGGTTTTTAAAGCGGCGATTTGTGCCGTAGGCTCAAGCTGAAAGCGGCGGCCGGGTTCGGCGGCGACGTTTTTAACCGGATAGCAGCGATAAGCCTGGCCTTGTTTGCTGCTGACCAGGCCGCAAATTTCGGCGTCCGGCGAGATTTGTGCCCAATGCAAGAGTTGAGTAGTGAGCTTTCTGGGAATTACAATTTCGGTTTCTTTCATAATTCAGGTTTCCAATTATCCGGGCCAAAGCCCGTAAGTAACGCGCGGGTTGCCGGACAGATCGGCGTGAGTGACAACTTCTTGATAGCCCAAGCCGATAAACAAATCTTGCAGGGCGGCCTGCTGGTCATAGCCATGTTCTATCAGCAGGTGACCCGGTTTCGAGAAATAGCTTTTAGCGCTTGCGGCAATCTCGGCAATATCGGCAAGGCCTTGATTGGCCGCGACTAAAGCGGAGCGGGGCTCAAAACGCAAGTCGCCTGATGCAAGGTGTCTGTCGCCCTCGGCAATATAAGGCGGATTGCTGGCTATAATATCAAACTGCTGAGTCGGCAAGCGCTCAAACCAGTTGCTTTGGAAAAACTGGATACGGTCTTGCCGGTGATGTGCTGCGTTTTGGCGCGCGACAGCCAGTGCTTCCGCGCTGGAATCGCAGGCATAAACGCTAGCTTTGGGCCGCTCCGCCGCCAGCGTCACCGCGATTATGCCGGAGCCGGTGCCCAAATCGAGAATGTTAAAAGGTTCGGCATCGATGGGTATCAAGTTCAGGCATAATTCTATCAACAGCTCGGTGTCCGGGCGCGGGATCAACACGGCCGGGTTAACTTTAAATTCGCGCGACCAGAACTCACGCACGCCGGTCAGGTAGGCAACGGGTATGCCTTGGCGGCGTTGCTCCGTCAGCGTAAAAAAATTTTGCGCTTGGTCATCGCTTAACGGATGTTCCGGCCAAGCACGCAGGAAACTCCGTTCTTTGCCAAAGATATGGCAGAGTAACACTTCGCTATCCAGTCGGGCCGTGGCGGAATGCTCCGCCAGCAATTCGATAGCCCAATCCAGGGCTGTGCGAATGGTTTTCACCAGGGCTTAGTCATCGCCCAACTGGGTTAAGAGCTCAGCCTGGTGTTCGCTGACCAAGGGTTGGATCACCTGGTCCAAGCCGCCTTCCATAATATCGTCCAGCTTGTAAAGCGTGAGGTTGATGCGGTGGTCGGTGAGGCGTCCTTGCGGGAAGTTGTAAGTGCGGATACGTTCCGAGCGGTCGCCGCTACCGACTTGTAGTTTGCGCGTCGCGGCTTGCTGGGCGTTGTGTCTTTCTTGTTCAGCGGCTAACAACCGCGATTGCAGCAACGACATGGCGCGGGCGCGGTTTTTATGCTGCGAGCGCTCGTCCTGGCATTCAACCACTACGCCGGAGGGTATGTGGGTGATGCGGATGGCGGATTCGGTTTTGTTGATGTGCTGGCCGCCGGCGCCGGACGAGCGGAACGTGTCCACGCGCAAGTCGGCGGGATTAATGTCGATAGCGTCAACTTCCTCAACTTCCGGCATTACCGCGATGGTGCAGGCGGACGTATGAATGCGGCCTTGCGATTCGGTTTCCGGTACGCGCTGAACTCGGTGGGTGCCGGATTCGAATTTAAGCTGTGAATAGACGTCCTGGCCGGAAACGCGCAGGATGACTTCTTTGTAACCGCCGTGTTCGCCCAAGCTTTCGCTGATGACTTCCGTGCGCCAACCTTTTCTCTCGGCAAAGCGTTGGTACATGCGCGCCAGATCACCTGAGAATATGGCTGCTTCGTCACCGCCGGTGCCGGCACGGACTTCCAGAAAGATGTTGCGGTTATCGTTGGGGTCTCTGGGCAATAGCAGCAGTTGCAGTTCGTGTTCTTGCGCAGTGATTTTGTCCTCGGCTTCTTGTATCTCTTCCTTGGCTAACGCGCGCAGCTCAGGATCGGGATCATTGGCCATTTCCTGTGCGGCTACCAAGGCATCCCGGGCATGCTGGTATTTTTTGTAACATTCGACAATCGGGGTGATTTGCGCGTATTCCTGGCTTAGCGCGCGAAATTTATTTTGATTGTTTTGAGTTTCCGGTTCCGATAACAGCGCGGCGATTTCATCATGGCGCTCGCAAAGGTTTTCCAGTCGTGTTTTTATCGATGCTTTCATTGAGATTTAGGCAATTTAAAAAGCTCACACGCCGCCGCAACAATGTCGTGCCGCTCGTTTTCGGCGGCTTCGCGGATTTGTGCGCTGGGCGTGTGAATCAGTTTATTGGTTAAATTATGTGCTAAACGGTTAAGCGCTTCTTCCGGCGGCGTGCCGTTTTTCAGCGCTTGCAGCGCTTTAATCAAGGTTTCATCACGAATTTGCTCGGCTTGCTTGCGGTATTCGCGGATGGTGCTTTGCGCGCCTTGGGAGCGCAGCCAGGCTAAAAAATGATTGACTTGGGTTTCAATTATTTCTTCGGCCTGCTGGGCTGCCTGCAGGCGGGTATTCATGTTTTCCGCGATGGTGTTTTTCAGGTCGTCGACAGTGTACAGGTAAACGTCGCGCAATTGTTCCACTTCCGGCTCGATGTCGCGCGGCACGGCCAAATCGACCATAAACATGGGTTTGTGTTTGCGTTTTTTGATGGCGCTTTCAACCCGCCCTTTACCTAAAATAGGTAGCTGGCTGGCGGTAGACGACACCACAATATCAGCCTCGGCCAAATGGTTAGGCAGTTCGGAGAGCGCTATCGCGTAGCCGCCAAACTGAACGGCCAAGGCATGGGCTTTGTCGTAAGTGCGATTGGCGATGATGATGCGACCAATGCCTTGTTGAACTAAATGCCGGGCGGTCAGTTCTATAGTCTCACCCGCACCGATCAAGAGCGCGGTTTGTTCGCTTAATTTGTCGAAAATTTTCTGGGCGAATTGTACTGCGGCAAAGGCGACCGAAACCGGGCTGGAGCCGATGGCGGTATCGGTGCGCACTTTTTTGGCGGCGGTGAAAGAATGCTGAAACAGTTTGTTGAGGTCACGGCCCAACGTGCCTGCTTCATAGGCGGTCTGATATGCGGATTTGAGTTGTCCTAGAATTTGCGGTTCGCCTAAAATCATGGAATCCAGGCCGGAGGCAACTCTGAACATATGGCGAATCAAGTCGCTGTCAGTTCGGGTATACAGATAGGGCGTAAAATCCGCCGGCGGCAGATTTTTGCTTTGGGCAACCCAATTGATCAGGATGTCCTGGTTGGCTTGGGCTGCATTGCAATACAGCTCGGTTCGGTTACAGGTAGACAGGATGGCGGCTTCACTTATTTCGTTTATGCGCCATAATTCCTGTAACGAACTGGCCAGGGTTTCAGCGGGGTATGCCAGACGCTCCCTGATTGAAACAGGCGCGGTATTATGGTTTATCCCAACTGCGATTAATGTCATTTTGAATGTTAAGAAACTGACTACAGAACTAAATAGTGTATTTTAGAAAATTGCCGGATTTTAGCCAATTTAATTCCAAACTCATAAATCAGTTGTCAGACGGCGCCGGATTTTCTGATAATCTATGGTTTACCTTGTTACTTTCATGTAGGGACAACGCGTGCTAATTTTAAGATTGTTTTTGGTGCTGGTACTCGGTCTGGCTGCGGGTTGCGCGGGTTCCCCGCCTAAAGCTGTCGAAGCAAACGGGCTGGAGCCTTTGGAAACCGACAAAATTATTGAGAAAAAAGCAAGCCCCAAAAACAGCTCAACTGATGCGGCAATCGATCCGGATGTGCTTTACACCTTGCTGGCGGCTGAAATTGCCGGCCAACGAGGACAGTATGAGGTTGCCTTGGAAGGCTACATGGAAGCGGCCAAACTTGCCAAGGATCCCCGGTTTGCCGAGCGTGCGCTAAAAATTGCGCTGTACGTCAAAGACCCTTCCAAAATTAACGAAGCGACTTCACTTTGGCTGCAACAAGACCCAAACAGTATTACCGCCCATAAAATCGCTATTTTGTCGGATCTAAGAACCAGCGACAAGGCCGGTGCCGTTAATAATGCCAAAGCACTATTGGAATTGGATCCGGCCGGGTTTGAAAGTGCCATGCTGGAATTGGCAACCTTAATGGACAAGGAAGGCAAGTTGGGCTTGCTTTATGATATTTTGGAAGATTTATCCCTGCAAAAACCCAATCAGGCGGTGTTGTATTATCTGCAGGCAGTGATTGCCAAACAACAAAGTCGGCATGATCTAGCCGACACTAAAATCAATCAGACCCTGGTTTTACAGCCGGATTGGGATAAAGCCTTATTGTTTCAGGCCCAAAGTGCCGCAGTAGCCGGAAATTTGGAGCAGGCCGCCGCGTTACTGAGAAGCGCCGCGGAAAAATTTCCCGAAAATTCAAAGATAAAGCGCTTTTTAGCCCAGGTCTTGATCCGTTCCAAGCAATATGATCAAGCGGCTGAAATCTACAAGCAACTGATTGCCGCCAATGCTAAGGACGGTGAGAGCCAAATTGCTTTGGCCCTGGTTTATCTTGAGCTTGGCAAAGAGAGCAAAGCGGAGGATTTGCTAAAAAAATTGACTGATTCTCCGGAATGGCAATCGCAAGCCGGTTTTTACCTGGGTAAACTTGAAGAAAAACGTAAAGACAATAAAAGAGCGCTGCAATGGTACGACAAGGTCACGGACGGACCGTTTGTTTTTGATGCTTCGGTTTCCGCAATATCGCTATTGGTTCGCAACAAACAATATGATGAAGCCGAAAGCCGGCTATTTGCTCTGCAAGAGCAGTATCCGCAGCAACGCACTAAAATCACGCTGTTGCTGGTAGAGTTGTATAACCAGCAAAAAAACTATGCAAGAGCGTATGACATGGTGACTGATTTGCTGGCGGTGAACCCCGATCAACGCGACTTACTCTACACGCATGCCTTGACGGCAGACCGCGCCGGCAAAAAAGACATTCTGGAAGCCGATCTTAAAAAAATTCTGGAAAAAAATCCGGACGATCCTGAAGCGTTAAACGCCTTGGGCTATTCTTTGCTGTCGGATCCCGCCCGCTTGCAGGAAGCTAAAGGCTATTTGCAAAAGGCTTTGCAGCTTAGGCCGAATGAAGCGGTGATAATAGATAGTTACGGGTGGCTGCTTTTTAAATTAGGTGAACCTGACCAAGCCTTGGTGTATCTGCAACAAGCTTATGAAAAACAACAGGAAAATGAAATTGCCGCACATTTGGCCGAAGTGTTGTGGGCTTTAGGCAAAAAGTCGGA